>JBOGDY010000527.1:0-1905 GCA_050742955.1 Actinomycetes bacterium
GTGGGCGCCAAGGCCCGGGAACCTTCCACAAGCGCACATAACACCCCTAAGGTGACCGAAGCCAGGCAATCCGGCGTGGCCCACGAGTCAGGGGAAGCGGCATGGCGGTGCGCAGGCGGACGGCATGGGTGGCGGCTCTGGCGACGAGCGCGGTGGTGGCCGGCGGCATCGTCGCCGTCGGGGACCGGGGCACCGAGGACGGGGCGCGGGCCGTCGCGTCGCGCGCCGACCGGCCCGCGGAGAACCCCGCCGCACCCGACGAGTGGCTCTACGCCCAGCGCGCCAACGCCGACGGCACCATCCCGGCCACCGCCTATCGCGAGGCCGTCGCGGCGTCCGCGCGCATCGCGGCCGAGACAGAGTCGCTGGACGCCCAGACCGCCCGCACGTCGTGGCAGCTGCTGGGGCCTTCCAACATCGGCGGCCGGATCGTCGACCTGGTCGCCGACCCGTCCACCCCCGACCGGGTCTACGTCGCGGCCGGCACCGGCGGCATGTGGCGCAGCGACGACGGCGGCCGCACGTTCGTCGAGGCCTGGGACGAGAACCTCCCGCAGTCCATGGGGGCGGTCGCCGTGACCCCCGACGGAACGGTCTTCGCCGGGACGGGCGAGCCCGACCACGGCGGCGGCGGCTCCTACTACGGCACCGGCGTCTACCGGTCCACCGACGCGGGCCGCACCTGGGAGAACGTCGGGTTCGCGGACAGCGGGGCCATCGGCCGCATCCAGGTCGACCCGGCGGACCCGAGCCGCATCTTCGTCGGCGCCCAGGGACGGCTGTTCGACACCGAGGGCACCCGCGGCCTCTTCCTCTCCGAGGACGGCGGCGACACCTGGCGCAAGGTGCTCGAAGGCGCCAACTCGTCCACCGGCACCATCGACATCAGCATCAACCCGGCGGACCCGGACGTGATCCTCACGGCGATGTGGGACAAGCTGCGCTTCCCCGACCACCGCGACTACGGCGGGCCGGGTTCGGGCGTGTTCCGCTCCACCGACGGTGGACAGACCTGGACACGAGTCGGCGACCCACTCCCCGCGTCCTCCACCGAGCCTGGCCGCATCGGGGTCGCGTTCGCGGGGAGCGACCCGAACCGCGCGTATGCCATCACTAACACCGGGCCCGGTGCGCACACCGGCTTCTTCCGCTCCGACGACATGGGCGCGACGTGGACCCGCATCCCGACGGGCGACGCCGACCTGGCCCGCGAGAGCGGCGGTTTCGCCTGGTGGTTCGGCCGGCTGTGGGTCGACCCGGACGACGAGAACCACGTCTTCTCCGCGGGCGTCCGCATGCTCGAGAGCACCAACGGCGGAGCGACATGGACGAGGTCGCTCACGATCCACGTCGACCAGCACGCGGTCGACTGGGACCCGTTCACCGAGGATCGCGTCTACGTCGGCAACGACGGCGGCTTCTACCGCTCCGACTCGAACGGGTCGGTGCTGGGGGCGTTCTCCCGTCCCGAGGCGCAGCCGTGGATGCAGTTCTACGCCCTCGACGTCAGCAGGCAGGACGTCAGCCGTGTCAACGGCGGCACCCAGGACAACAACTCGCTGCGCAGCTGGGGGGTCGGCGAGACCGACTGGAACCCATACGTCGGCGGCGACGGCATGTTCAACCGCATCGCGCCCGACGACCAGAACGTCGTCTTCGGCTGCTCGCAGAACGGCGGCTGCCGCCGCAGTGACGACGGTGGCGAGACGACGCAGAGCATGCGGTCGCAGTTCGCCGGAACCCGCTTCAACTGGGCGTCGCCGCTGGAGATCGCGCAAGGGTCACCCCAGACGATGTACTTCGGATCCAACGTGCTCAACCGCTCCGACGACCGCGGCCGCACGTGGCGGCAGGTCAGCCCCGACCTCAGCGACGGCCCGACGCCCGCCAACGCGTCCTCCTACG
>JBOGDY010000528.1:0-1904 GCA_050742955.1 Actinomycetes bacterium
AGCTCGGCCCGCAGCCCGGCCAGCCGCAGCACCAGCCCGGCCTGCGCGGCCAGCCCGGTGAACAGCCGCTCCTCCACGGAGGTGAGCGGCACACCGGGCCGCTCCTGCAGCCGGAGCACCCCCAGCAGCTGGCCGCCGTGGCGCACCGTCAGGGCCCGCCGGCCCTCTCCGGTGGCGTCCCGTGCGTCGGGTTCCGGGTAGGGCGTTGCCGGGTCGGCCTCGGCGTCAGGGGGCCAGGTGGCCGACAGGGTCAGGCGGTCCGCCACGGTCAGCCACACCTGCGCCCACTCGGCCCCGGTGCCCTGCGCCAGCAGCATCGACATCCGGGCCGGCAGCTCCTCGGTCGCGTAGCCGCCGGTCACCGTCTCCGAGAAACGGCTCAACACGTCGTACGGCGTGGGGGTGCCGCCGCGCACCAGGTCGGTCGCGGCGCGCTCCAGCCGGGCCTGCACCGGCCCGAACCCCAGCGCCACGATCGCCGTCGCCAGCACGGACAGCGGCACGCTCGGCGAGTCGGTGCGGCCGATGAGGGCCCCGCCGCCGAGCACCACGACCACGTAGACGCCGACCACGAAGCCGGCCAGCCCCGCGAGGACCACCAGCCGCTCCCGCCCGCCGCGATGGAGCGTGCCGATGAACCGCCACGTGCCCATGTGCGCAGTGTGCTCCCGTCCTCGCCCGAGGTGGAGGGTCCTGGCCCGACCCCGTCGGGTGGGGCTGGCCGTACCCGCGGGAGGGGCAGGCCCCCCGAGCGGTGCGACTGGCCCGATGGGCGCCGCCGCCGGGAACGGGTGTCCTGGAGGACGGGCCGCCACTCGGGCGGCGAACCACCTCGAGGAGCCAGTCTGATGACCGTCACCACCTCCGTCGCCGCCAACACCGCTGCCCGTGCGTCCGGCGTCTCCAAGCAGTACGGCGAGGGCGACGCCGCCGTCCACGCCCTCGAAAACGTCAGCGTCGCGCTGCAGGCGGGCCACTACACGGCGATCATGGGCCCGTCCGGGTCCGGCAAGTCGACCCTGCTGCACGTCCTCGCCGGCCTCGACCGGCCGACGTCGGGCGAGATCTTCCTCGGCGACACCGAGATCACCTCGCTCAACGACCGCCAGCTGACCCTGTTGCGGCGGGACCAGATCGGGTTCATCTTCCAGTCGTTCAACCTGCTGCCGACGCTCACCGCGGCCGAGAACATCGAGCTGCCGATCCGGATCGCCGGGCGCAAGCCGGACGCGCTGTGGGTGCAGTCGATCGTGGACACCGTCGGGCTGGGCGACCGGCTGGGCCACAAGCCCAGCGAGCTCTCCGGCGGCCAGCAGCAGCGCGTCGCCGCGGCCCGGGCGCTGGCCAGCCGGCCGCAGGTCGTGTTCGCCGACGAGCCGACCGGTGCCCTCGACTCGCGCTCCGGCGCCGAGCTGCTGGGCTTCCTCAAGCGCGCGGTCAAGGAGATGGACCAGACGGTTGTCATGGTCACCCACGACCCGGTCGCCGCCAGCTATGCCGACCGGGTGCTCTTCCTCGCCGACGGCCACATCGTCGACGAGATGAAGGACCCCACGGCCGACGGCGTCCTCGACTACATGAAGCACCTGGGGGCCTGAGCCCATGTTCATCGCAACCTTCCGTGGGATGGTCGCGCACAAGCTGCGCCTCGTCCTCACGACGGCCTCGATCGCGCTCGGCGTGGCGTTCCTGGCCGGGACCTTCATCCTCACCGACACCATGAAGCTGGCGTTCGAGCAGCTCTTCGGCAAGGTCTCCTCCGGCACCGACGCGGTCGTGCGTCAGGAGTCGGCGTACGCCGAGTCCTCCGGTGTCGGCACCAGCCGCTCCCCGATCCCCGCGTCCGCGCTCGACCAGGTCCGTTCGGTCGACGGCGTCGCGGCCGCCGAGGGCTCGGTCAGCGG
>JBOGDY010000529.1:0-1895 GCA_050742955.1 Actinomycetes bacterium
CGCAGCGAGACGAAGTTCGACTCGCACTGCGGGTGGCCGTCGTTCTTCGAGCCGAGCGAGTCCGAGGCGGTCGAGCTGCTAGAGGACTCCTCGCTCTTCATGCGGCGGACGGAGGTCCGGTGCCGCCGCTGCGGGTCCCACCTCGGACACGTCTTCGACGACGCCCCCCAGACGCCGACCGGGGACCGATACTGCATCAACTCGGTCTCGATCACTCTCGAGGGCGCGCAGGAGTAGCCACGGGTCACGGCGGAGGTCGCGCGGCGAGACGCCCTCCAGCCGGTGGGTCGCCCGGTCGAACACCACGACCGCCTCGAACAGCAGTCCGCCGACGAGTGCGCCTCCGACCAGGTCGGTGAGCCAGTGGCTGCCGAGGTAGATCGACGTGACCGAGGTCAGGGTCGTCAGCACCGCGACGAGGACCGCCAGCCGTCGAACCGGCGGGTCGACCGTGTAGCGGCGGAGCAGGTAGATGATCAGGGCACCCGTCAGCACCATGTTCGACGAGTGCCCGGACGGGAAGATGACCCCGCCGTCGAAGACCGACGGGTCGGAGGTGTCCGTCTCGGCCCGGCCGATGAAGATCTTGATCGCGCCGACGACCAGGTTGAGCAGGGCGAAGGTCACCAACGACAGGACGACCGGGCGCCAGGTGCGGTGACGGCGGCCGAGCACGCCGGCCACGACGAGCAGCGTCGGCAGCAGCACCGAGCGCTGGCCCAGCTTGTCGTAGGGCCACGCCACGTACCTCAGCCAGGGGATGCTCTCCTCCCCGTCCCACTCCTGCAGCAGCCGGTCTAAGGCGGTGAGCGGGCCCTGCACGGCGATGTCGACGACCACCAGCACGAGCCCGACCAGGAGCATCGCGATCCAGGTGCGCCCCCGGGCGCTGAGCATCCGCCTCCGGTGCCCGGTCGCGGTCGCCTCCATGCCGGTGGGGTGGCTCACGGCAGCGTGGCCACCAGCTCGGCGAGGGGCTTGCGCCGCCCGGTGTAGAACGGCACCTCGTCGCGCACGTGCAGCCGGGCGCGCGAGGCACGCAGGTCGCGCATCAGGTCGACGATGCGGTGCAGCTCGTCCGCCTCGAACGCCAGGATCCACTCGTAGTCGCCCAGGGCGAACGCCGACACCGTGTTGGCTCGCACGTCGGGGAAGCCACGAGCCAGCTGGCCGTGCTCGGCGAGCATCGCCCGCCGCTCCTCGCCGGGCAGCAGGTACCAGTCGTAGGACCGCACGAACGGGTAGACGCAGACGTAGTCGCCCGGCTCCTCCTCGGCGAGGAACGCCGGCACGTGGCCCTTGTTGAACTCGGCCGGGCGGTGCAGTGCCATCACCGACCAGACCGCCCGGGACGCGGCGCCGAGGGCCGTCCGGCGCAGCCGGCCGTAGGCCTCCTGGAGGTCGTCGGCCGACGGCGCGTGCCACCACACCATGAAGTCGGCGTCCGCCCGCAGCCCGGCGACGTCGTAGGTGCCCCGCACGACCACGTCCTTGGCCGCGAGCTGCCCGAACAGCTCCTCGACCTCGGCGGCCACCGCGTGCCGGTCCTCCGGCAGCGCCGCGCGCACCGAGAAGACCGACCACATGGTGTAGCGGATCACCTGGTTGAGGTCGCGGGCCTTGGGCCTGGTCGGGGTCGGCTCAGTCATGCGCCCATTGTCCCAGCACCTCGCAAGCCGCGCGCTCGGCGGACGCGATGACGGCGGGGACCCCGATGCCGTCGTAGGCCGCGCCGCACACGGCCAGGCCCGGCGCAGCGGCCACGGCTGCACGCACCCGCTGCACCCGGGCCCGGTGGCCCACGGCGTACTGCGGCAGGCCTCCGCCCCAGCGCGTCACCCTGGCGTCCACAGGCGGGTCGGTCACACCGAGCAGGTCGGTCAGGTCGCCCAGCG
>JBOGDY010000530.1:0-1881 GCA_050742955.1 Actinomycetes bacterium
TCGGTGAGCTCCGCGCGCTCGGCTGGGCCCGCGGCCTGCTGCTGTCATGCTCCGAGGACCCCTACACCGTCCGCGCAGCCCTCGCCGCGGGGGTGCGCGGTTTCCTGGTGACGCAGTCGGCCAGCCATCACAGCCATCAACCGCAGGCCCCATCCGGGGGTGACCGCGTCGCGGGCCGGTCACGGCCCCTTCGCACGACGGGCGCCGAGGGTCTCTCCGGCCGCGAGGTCGAGGTTCTCCAGCTGGTCGGCGACGGCCGCTCGAACAAGGAGATCGGCGAGGCGCTGGGCCTGTCCGCCCTCACCGTGAAGAGCCACCTGGCGCGCATCGCCCGCAAGCTGGGCACGGGCGACCGGGCCGAGATGGTCATCGTGGCCATGCGCGCCGGCGTCGTCGCCTGATCGAGTCCGGCGACCCGCGGCGACGCGCACGCGTCCCTGCCCGGGTCGAGCCGGGCAACGCCGTACGGTGAGCGTCGTGACCCAGCAACCGGAGACGGCCGCGGAGGAGACCGACCGGCCGCTGCCGATCCCGCTCGTCGAGCCTCGTGACGGGGTGCCGGTCCCCGTCACCACGGAGGCCGGGCTCGCCGAGGCCATCGCGGCGCTGCGGGCCGGCCACGGCCCGGTCGCGGTGGACGCCGAACGCGCCTCCGGTTACCGGTACGGCCAGCGGGCATATCTGGTCCAGCTGCGCCGGGAGGGGGCCGGCTCGTTCCTCGTCGACCCGGTGGCGGTGCCCGACCTCACGCCGCTCGGCGAGGCAATCGCGGATGCCGAGTGGGTGCTGCATGCGGCCTCGCAGGACCTGCCCTGCCTGGCCCAGCGCGGCATGCGGCCGCGGCGGCTGTTCGACACCGAGCTCGCCGGCAGGCTGCTGGGCTACCCGCGGGTCGGCCTGGGGCCCATCGTCGAGCAGGTGCTCGGCTACTCCCTGGAGAAGGGTCACTCGGCCGCCGACTGGTCGACCCGGCCGCTGCCGGAACCGTGGCTGCGCTATGCCACTCTCGACGTCGAGGTGCTGATCGAGCTGCGGGACGAGCTGGCTGCCCACCTGGACCGGGAGGGCAAGCGCGCCTGGGCAGAGGAGGAGTTCGCGGCGCTCGTCGCGGCCGCTCCGCCGGGACCCCGGGCCGAGCCCTGGCGGCGCACATCCGGCCTGCACCGCGTCCGGAAGCGCCGGCAGCTGGCAGTCGTGCGCTCGCTGTGGGAGGTGCGCGACGACATGGCCCGCAGGCGCGACCTCTCACCCGGGCGGGTGCTGCCGGACGCGGCCATCGTCAACGCCGCACTGTCGGCACCGACGACGGAGGCGGAGCTGATGGCCCTGCCTGTCTTCGGCGGCCGGGCGACCCGTCGTCAGGTCGGCCTGTGGTTCGGCGCGGTGCAGACGGCCCACGCTCTGCCGGAGGACGAGCTGCCGGAGCCGAAGGCGGCCCACGACGGGCCGCCGCCGGCGCGCAGCTGGGGTGAACGTGACCCGGTCGCCGCGGCCCGTCTCGCCGCGGCCCGCACGGCGGTCGCGGCGATCGCCGACGAGCACGGCCTGCCGACGGAGAACCTGCTCGCACCCGACGCCGTCCGCCGGCTCGCCTGGCAGCCGCCGGAGCCCGCCGGCCCTGCCGAGGTGTCCGAAGCCCTGCGCGCCCACGGCGCCCGTGCGTGGCAGATCGGGCTGACCGCCGTGGCGCTGGCCAAAGCGCTGGAGCGGGCGGCCCGGCACGCGGCGGAAGAGTCGCGGCCCGGCTGAGCCACGTCTCGCCCCTGCTGCCACCTTCAGCCCACCCCTGCCTCAGCCCACCCCTGCCTCAGCCCACCCCTGCCTCAGCCCACCCCTGCCTCAGCCCACCCCTGCCTCAGCCCACCCCTGCCTCAGCCCACC
>JBOGDY010000531.1:0-1873 GCA_050742955.1 Actinomycetes bacterium
CCCTGAAGCCGGGCCACGGCCGGGGAGCGCCCGCTCCGACGGGGCTCGACGCCGTGGTCAAGCACCTGCTCGGGATGCTGAAGGACCGACCCGTGCGGCTGCCCGAACAGGTCGAGCGTCCAGCAACCGTGCCCGCGGGCTGACGGTCATGGTCACCGTCCTGGGCTTCGACCCGGCCCTGCCGGGGCTGCCCGCGATAGACGACCCCCGGGAGGTCGTGCGGATCCTCGCGCCCGGTGCCGACGACGCTCGGGTCCGGCGCCAGGACACCAAGTACGACCCGGGCGTGCGCTGCGTCGCTGCGCAGCAGGTCAACCACCGCGGGGGGTCGTCGGCATCGGCCGGCCCCCTCCTCGGTGCCGTCGTCGTCACGACGGGCGGCGTGGACGGCTACCCGATGGAGCGCGATCCCGGTCTGCCGAGCATCGGTGAGGCACTCGACGCCCCGGCCATGGCGGCCCGGCTGGCGGACGCGCTGCCGCCCGGCCGACCGGAGACCACGTGGACCGCGGCCCCGGTGCGCTACAAGCCGGGCCGGCAGTGCGTGATCCGGTACGACGTGACCAGCCAGGGTGAGAAGGAGGTCTTCTACGGGAAGCTGTTCGCGGGAGGCTGCAGCACGCTGGTCCGCCTCGTCGGCGAGCTGACCACGGTCGCCGCCGAGGTCGAGCACGCCCCCGTCGTACTGCCCGTCGTCGGGCACTGGCCGGACCTCGGTCTGATGGTGCAGCGGGCCGTCCGACCGATGGTCGACGTGCACGCCCTGGCCGGCGATCCGTCGGCCCCGTCGGAGCGGCGTCGCTCCGCGCTGGCCGGCGCCGGCCGCGCACTCGCCGCACTGCACTGCTGCCCGCTGCCGGAGGCGCCGACCCGGACCCGCGCCGACGACCTGCGCGAGCTGCGTGACTACCGCCCCGCGGTGGCCCGCGCCGACGGATCACTCGGGGTCCACTACTCCAAGGTGCTGGAGCTGCTGGGAGGTTCCTCCGGCGAGGAGGAGGCCGCGGTGACGAGCCACGGAGCGTTCCGCACCGACCAGCTGGTGCTCTCGGGTGACCGGTTCGTGATGATCGACCTCGACACGGTCTGCCGCGGTGAGCCGGCCCGGGACATCGGAAACCTGCTCGCCTACCTCGACTGGAAGGCGATCCGGCTGCCGGGCCTCGCCGAGGACTTCGCGGAGCTGGGCAGGGCCTTCCTCGACGGATACGACGGGCGGCGTCGGCTGCCGGAGCCGTCTCGCATCGCCTGGCACCGGGCAGCCTCGCTGGTGAAGATCGCCGGCCGCCGTTACCGGAGCCTCAGCACTAAGGAATGGACTCTCGTGCCCACGCTCCTCATCGGCGCCGAGCGGTATGCGGCGGACCTGCCGGTGGGCGCGTCATGAGCACCGTCGTGGTGACCGGTGCCGCCGGGTTCATCGGGTCACACACCTCGCACGCCCTGCTCGACATCGGCTGGCAGGTCGTCGGGATCGACGCGTTCACCCCGTTCTACGACGAGGCGGAGAAGCGGGCGAACGCGGCGACCCTCAACGCCAGGGAGGGGTTCCGGCTGATCGAGGGCGACCTGGTCGACCTGCCGCTCACCGCGTTGCTCGCCGGGGCGAGTGCCGTGGTGCACCTGGCCGCCCAGCCGGGCGTCACCGGGTCGTGGGGCAACGCGTTCGGGATCTACGTGCGGCACAACCTGCTGGGCACCCAGCGGGTGCTGGAGGCCTCTGCTGCTGCGGGGATCCCGCAGCTGGTGGTCGCGTCGTCGTCGAGCATCTACGGCGACGCACCGGCGTACCCGTGCAGTGAGGACGTCCTGCCGCGGCCCGTGTCCCCGTACGGCGTGACCAAGCTGGCCACCGAGCACCTGTGCCTGGCGT
>JBOGDY010000532.1:0-1872 GCA_050742955.1 Actinomycetes bacterium
CGGTGTGGGTCATCGTCACCTTCACGCCCAGCACCTGGCCGAGCGCGTTGGCCAGGTCCGGGTCCAGGCCGACGATCGTCTTGTTGTCCTCGGCGAAGGACTCGAAGGGCGGGTACAGCGCCTCGGTGCCGATCTTCACGGCACCCGCCTTCTGGATCTCCTCGGGCAGCTGGTCGTGCAGGGCGGTGTTCTGCTTCTGGGTGGGGACGCTGCTCTTGGCGGGGTCCGCCGCGTCGCTGTCCCCGCCGCCGCAGCCGGCCATCAGCAGGGCGGCGGCCAGGACGGCCGGGACGAGCGCCCGTCGGCCGGATCGGGTGCGTCGGGTGATGGTCATGGTCGGGCTCCTCACGACGGGGATCACGTCCGGCCGGACGGTGTCGGGTGCACGGTGGTCGGTGGTCGGTGGCCGGACCAGGCGCCGGGTGTGGCCTGCGTCACGCCAGAATCACCCGAAGTTTTCTTCTTGTCAACCCTTGTTTCCTGACTGGCCCGTGGTGTTTCATGACGGGGAGGACCCGCCACCGGCCGGTCGCGCAGGAGAGGACGGAGGACGGATGAGTCGTCGACCAGGGTTGCTCCCGGACGAGCGGGAGCCGGCCGGGGACGGGCACCAGATCGGGGCCCAGCTCAAGGCCGCGCGGCTGGCCGGGCGCAAGACGCTGGCCGAGATCGCGCTCGAGAGCGGCCTGACCAAGGGTTTCCTGTCCAAGCTGGAGCGCAACCAGGCGACCGCATCCGTCGCGTCGCTGATGCGGCTCTGCCAGGCGCTCGGCATCTCGGTCGGGAGCCTGTTCCACTCCTCCGCGGGCGAGCTCGTCCGGGCGGGCGCCTACCCCCCGATCAACTTCGGCGGCATCGGCATGTCGGAGTTCCTGCTCACGCCGGAGGGCGAGCGCCGCGTCCAGGCCATCCTCAGCGAGATCGCGCCCGGAGGCGGCAGCGGCGACGAGCTCTACGGCCTGCCCGCCGACGTCGAGTTCGTGTACGTCGTGGAGGGCCGTCTTCAGGTGCGGCTGCGCGACCACACGGTCGTCCTCGAGACCGGCGACGCGTTCACCTTCCCGCCCCGCAACGAGCACTGCTTCCGCAGCCTCGCCGCGGACACCACCACGCGGGTGCTGTGGGTCTTCGCCCCCGCGCTGCCGCCCGGGACAGCGTCCGAGGCGGCATCCGAGACAGCCGAGGAGACGCCGTGACCGAGACCGCAGGCCGACCCACCCTGGTCGGGCCCGTCGACGCATCCGTGATCCCCCGGTTCGCCGGACCGGCGACCTTCGCCCGGCTCCCGCGCCTGCAGGACGTCGGCTCGTGCGACGTCGCGGTGGTCGGCGTGCCCTTCGACTCCGGGGTCTCCTACCGGCCCGGGGCGCGCTTCGGCCCGGCCGCGGTCCGCGAGGCGAGCCGCCTGCTCCGCCCCTACCACCCGGGCCTCGACGTCGAGCCGTTCGCGACCCAGCAGGTCGCTGACGCCGGGGACATCACCTGCAACCCGTTCGACATCCTCGAGGCGGTGGCGGCGATCGAGACCGGCTCCGACGAGCTGCGCGGCGACGGCGCCCGGCTGGTCACCATCGGCGGCGACCACACGATCGCCCTGCCGCTGCTCCGCTCGGTCGCCCGCCGCCACGGGCCGGTCGCGCTGCTGCACTTCGACGCCCACCTCGACACCTGGGACACCTACTTCGGTGCGCGCTACACCCACGGCACGCCGTTCCGGCGCGCTCACGAGGAGGGCCTGCTCGACACCGACGCGCTCAGCCACGTCGGCACCCGCGGCCCGCTCTACGGCCCTGGTGACCTCGTCGACGACGCCCGGATGGGTTTCGGGATCGTCACCTCGATGGACGTCATGCGCCAGGGCGTCGACGAGGT
>JBOGDY010000533.1:0-1866 GCA_050742955.1 Actinomycetes bacterium
GGCCGCCGTCGGGGAGCTCCGGCGGCGGGCCGAGCTCGGGGTGCGGGTGACTCATCCGGCCAGCCCGGCGGCCGCGTAGGTCTCGCGCAGCGCGGCCACCTGCGCGGCGGAGGCCTCGAACAGCGGCGGGCGCATCGTCGGCGCCGAGATGACCCCGAGCGCGTGCACCGAGGCCTTGGCAGTGACGGCACCCTGGCTGGCGGGCGACATCACAGCCCGTACGACGGGGAGCAGCCGGCGGTGGATGATCAGGGCCTCGGGCAGGTCGCTGCGCTCGACGGCAGCCACCATCGCGGCGACCTCGGCCGGAGCAACGTGGGCCACCACGCTGACCACCCCGACCGCCCCGTGGGCCAGCCACGCCAGGTTGAGCGCGTCGTCGCCGGAGTAGTAGTCGAGGTCGGTCTCGGCGATGACTCCCGACCCGGCGAAGACATCACCCTTGGCGTCCTTGACCGCGAGGATCCGCTCGTGACCGGCCAGCCGGACGAGCGACTCGGTGCTGATCGGGGTGCCGGTGCGGCCGGGGATGTCGTACAGCATCACCGGCAGGCCCGTGGCCTCGGCAGCCATCTCGAAGTGGCGGACCAGGCTCTCCTGGGGCGGCTTGTTGTAGTAGGGGGTGACGACCAGCAGGGCGTGGGCGCCGGCCTTCTCTGCTGACCGGGCCAGCTCGACGGTGTGGTGGGTGTCGTTGGTGCCCACCCCCGCCACGACCCGGGCCCGGTCGCCGACCGCCTCGACCACGGCGCGCACCAGCCGCTCCTTCTCGGAGTCGGACGTGGTGGGGGACTCGCCGGTGGTCCCGCTGACGACCAGCCCGTCGACGCCGCGGTCGACCAGGTGCGCGGCCAGCCGCTGGGCACCGTCGAGGTCGAGGCCACCGTCGGCGGTGAAGGGGGTGACCATCGCGGTCAGGACGCGGCCGAACGCGTCGGCAGCCTTCGTCGTGGGAGCCATGCGCCCAAACCTACTCGCCGGGGGTGGGCACGGAGCGTGAAGGCCCCGCCGCCGCCCGCTCGGGGGTTCGGGTAGCGACGGGGCTCGCCGAGTTATCGGCCGGACCGGAACCGGCGTTACACCCGGCCGTGCAACCGTGCTATTCGCGGAGGTAGCCGACGGTCCGGTAGCGCAGCCCGGTGCGGGACTCGGACCAGCCGTCCGCGGGGGCCCGATCGACCTCACGCCACCCGGGGCCGAGCGGCGGCGCGTGGACGTCGCCCGTGAAGGACTGCTGCAGCTCTGTCACCTCAACGCGGTCCGCGAACGGGAGCGCCGCGGCGTAGACGCTGGCCCCACCGATCACCCACACGTGGCCGGGCGCCTCCGCCAGCGCCTGTACCACCGATCGTGCCACCAGCGCACCGTCATCGTGCCAGTCGGGCCGGCAGGTCAGCACGACGTTGCGGCGGCCCGGCAGCGGCCGCGCACGCGCGGGCAGCGACTCCCAGGTCCGGCGCCCCATGACGACGGTTGAACCCATGGTCAGCATGCGGAAGCGCGCAAGGTCCTCGGGCAGGTGCCATGGAAGGGCACCTCGATAACCGATGACACCGCCCGCCCCCTGCGCCCAGATCAGCCCGACGGTCACACCGCGACCGGCGCCTTGAGGGCCGGGTGGTGCCGGTAGTCGACGACCTCGAAGTCCTCGAACGTGTAGTCGAACAATGACGGCGCCTTGTGCAGAACCAGCTGCGGGAACTCGTAGGGCTGGCGCGAGAGCTGTTCACGGACCTGGTCGACGTGGTTGTCGTAGATGTGGCAGTCGCCGCCGGTCCACACGAGCTCGCCGACCTCCAGCCCGGCCTGCTGGGCGAACATGTGGGTCAACAGGGCATAGCTCGCGATGTTGAACGGCACCCCCAG
>JBOGDY010000534.1:0-1865 GCA_050742955.1 Actinomycetes bacterium
ATGGTGGCCGGCTCGGCGAGCCCGTCGCGGGCGCTGACCAGCCGTTCCCGGACCCGTTCCCGAAGCTCGCGGGTGGACTCGCGGCTGAAGCTGACGACGAGCAGCTCCTCCATCGCGATCCCGTCCGTGACGTAGCGGGCGACCAGGTTGGCGATGGTGAAGGTCTTGCCGGTGCCGGCGCTGGCCTCGAGCACGGTGGTGCCCTCGGGTAGTGGGCCGAGCAGGTCGAAGGGCTGTGGCGTGACCGTGGCAGCCGTCGCCGTCATGTCAGCTCCGGAACGCGTCGGATCGGGGTGTGCTCGCGACGACCGTCACCCCCGCTGGGCGTGCCCATTCCGTGTAGCACGACGTAGCACCCGGTGCTATGCTGGTCGGCATGGCGCTGCAGCCGGAGATCAGCCAGCGAGACCTGCGGACCAGGTCGAAGGAGATCATGGATGCCGTTGAGGGCGGCCAGTCCTTCACCGTGACCCGCGATGGGCACGGGATCGGTGAGCTCGTGCCGCTCGGGCGACGCCGCCGGTTCGTCGCGCGGGCGGACTTCGCGGCGACCTCGCGGTCCGCTCCGGCAATCGAGCTGGCCGGCTTCCGGGCCGACCAGGATGCCGCGATGGACGTGGATGTGGACGACCCGTATGCCCGCTGAGCCGCGCCAGGGCCTGCTCGACACCAACATCCTCATCCTGCGGCGCCGGCTCGACGCCGCTGACCTGCCCGAGGAGATGGCCATCAGCGCGGTCACCCTCGCCGAGCTGGCTGCGGGTGTCCACCTCGTCCGGGGCGATGATGCGCAGGCACGCGTGGAGCGGGCGCGGCGCACCGACGTGCTGCAGCGGGCGGAGGCCGAGTTCGACCCGATCCCGTTCGACGGCGAGGCGGCGAGAGCCTTCGGGCGGATCAGTGCGGCGGTGCGAGCCATTGGTCGCGCTCCCCGCCGCCGGGTGGCTGACCTGATGATCGCCTCGGTGGCGGCCGCCAACGGGCTCCCGCTGTACACCACGAACCCGACTGACTTCACCGGCCTGGCCGACCTCGTGACGGTCGTGCCCGTCCGCCGCCCCGACGCCCGCAGCGGGTGATCGGGTGGGACGGTGGCGCGGCGCATTGCGGTCACGTCTGCACCGTGATCTCGGCGTCGAGCAGCCGGCCCCACAGCCGGCGGGCGACCAGGCCGAAGCGGTCGGTCTCGTCCCGGTGCCAGCCCGGTCCGCCCTCGCCCGGCTCGGGCCGCTGGGTGGTGAGCACAGTCAGGGGCGCCTTGGCGCCGTAAACCAGAACGTGCTCCGGGTCGTCCTGCTCGCCGGGGAACTTGCCTCCGACCCACTCCTGGTCCGCGCCCTTCCGGGCGGTAGGGGTGTCGCTGGAATTGCGGCGGTCGGCATAGGCCGCGGCCGTCTTGAGCGGCACCGGCAGCGGCGAGCGCAGCCCAGCTCGGTGGAGTGCGACGAGCTCCTCGAGCGCCGCGACCGCCTCCTCGCGCGGCAGGGGATCGACCATCTTGCGTAGGGCACCCTTGCCTCTGCCCCGGCCGACCGCGACCGAGCGCCACGGACGGGTCGGGTGCGCGACGGTCAGCGCGACCAGGTCGATCCATGCCAGCAGCCGGTGCCTGGGACCCAGCCGCGAGTAGGTCAGCGAGAAGGCGACGTCACCACGGACGTCGCCCACGGTGCCGACGAGCCGACTGCCATCGGCGAGGAGCGCGTCGACGTCGTGCGACTCCGGCGGGTGCTCGCGCTCGATCGTCGAGGTCAGGAGCAGGTGGTCGACCTGGTGGCCGATCTGCCGTAGCAGGTCGTCGCTCAGGCAGCCGGGCGGCAGGTCTCCCCGGCTCCGTTCGAGGTCCATGCACTCGGCGGGAGAGA
>JBOGDY010000535.1:0-1859 GCA_050742955.1 Actinomycetes bacterium
CGCGCGGCGCGGCCGGTGGGGGAGCGCCGGCTCGGTGGTGAGCACGTCCACGACGAGCAGCCCGAAACCGCGGGCTCTCAGGTCGCGCACCGCCTCCAGGGCCCGGTCGTCCAGCAGCGGTGACAGTACGCAGACGAACGCTCCGCGGGGCAGCGCCGCGGCCGGCACCCGGTCGATCCCGCCACCGACCTGGCTGTCGTCGAGCCGCACCTGCATGACCGCGTCGGCGATGCGGTGCAGCTGGCGGACACCGCCGGCCGGTGTGAGCCAGCGCACCGAACCGCCGAGCGTCACCAGGCCCACCCGGTCGGCCACCCGCAGGTAGGTGGTGGCAAGCCCGGTCGCGGCCCGCACCGTCAGGTCGAGCGTGGACCGCCCCGGCTCACCCGCGTCGACCCCGACGTCGATGACCACCACCAGGTCGACCGACCGGTCCGCGGCGTACTGCCGGACGAACAGGTCACCGTGCCGGGCCGAGGAGCGCCAGTCGATGTCCCGGCGCCGGTCGCCGGTCACGTAGGGCCGCACCCCGGCGTACTCCAGCCCGGCGCCCACAGCCCGGCTGGGGTGCTCCCCGCCCCGGGCCGGCAGCTCCCGCGGGGCCACCGGTCGGGCCAGCACACCGCTGCCGGGGTAGACCACCAGCTCACCCAGGGGCAGGGTCAGCGCCGCGGCGTACATGCCGTGGCCTGCCACCACCCGCACCGACAGGTCGCCGTCGCGGTAGCGGCCCCACCGCCGGGGGAGCAGCGTCCATCGAGCCTCGGCGGTGCCGGTCCCCCCGCGCATCTGCGCCGGCACCACGTCGATGTGCGCCCGCCAGCCCACCGCCAGCTCGACGCGGTCCGCACCCGGCACCGCCACCGACACGGTGAGGCTCACCTCGTCGTCCTCGACGCAGCGCCGGGGGTCGAGGGAGAGCGCCACCTGCGCGGCCCGGGGCAGCCCGCTGCGCGGCGCCAGGACGAGCAGCACCAGCGGCCCGGCTGCGACGACCAGCAGCTCGCCGTGGGCGGTGACGACCGCGGCGACCACCGCCAGCACCGCCACCATCGCCAGCCGGCGCGGCCGCGCGGTCGCGGCGAACTCCAGCGGCTCCGTCGTCATCGGGGGGCCGGCACCGTCGCGAGCAGCTCGGTGACGACGTCGTCGCCGGTGACCCGCCGCACCCACAGCTCGGGGCGCAGGCTCAGCCGGTGCGCGAGGGCGGGCACCGCGACCTTCTTCACGTCCTCGGGGGTGACGTAGTCGCGGCCCTCGAGGACGGCCTGGCCGCGACTGAGCGCGACGGTGGCCAGGCCGCCGCGCGGGCTGGAGCCGACCGTCACCTGCGGGTGCTCCCGGGTTGCCTCCACCAGGGCCACCACGTAGCCGACGATCGACGGGTCGACCTCGACCTGCTCGAGGCTCTCCCGCATGGCCAGCACGGTCTCGGCGTCGACCACCGTCGGCAACTTCGGCTGCTCGGACCCGCGGCGCAGCCGCCGGGCCAGCAGCTCCTGCTCGTCGGCGGTGGCGAGGTAGCCGAGGCGCACGCGCAGCAGGAACCGGTCGAGCTGGGCCTCGGGCAGCGCGTAGGTGCCCTCGTACTCGATCGGGTTGTCGGTGGCCAGCACCACGAACGGCTGTGGGAGCGGGCGGGTCTCGCCGTCGCTGGACACCTGCTCCTCGGCCATCGCCTCGAGCAGCGCGGCCTGCGTCTTGGGAGGGGTGCGGTTGATCTCGTCGGCCAGCAGCAGCTGGGTGAAGACCGGGCCGGGCCGGAACTGGAAGCCGCCGGTGCGCTGGTCGAAGACCGACAGCCCGGTCAGGTCGGCCGGCAGCAGGTCGGGGGTGAACTGCACCCGGCGGAACGACAG
>JBOGDY010000536.1:0-1857 GCA_050742955.1 Actinomycetes bacterium
CGGCCTCCATGCCCTTGGCGATGTGCCAGCCGGCGTGGTTCGACGAGCCGACGTAGAGCACCTTGCCCTGGGTGCGCAGGATGTCGAACGCCTCCCAGATCTCGTCCCACGGCGTCGCCCGGTCGACGTGGTGCATCTGGTAGAGGTCGATGTGGTCGGTCTGCAGACGGCGCAGCGACGCGTCGCAGGCAGCCCGGATGTTGCGGGCGGACAGGAACGTGTCGTTGGGCCAGTCGCTCATCGAGCCGTAGAGCTTGGTGGCGATGACCGTCTTCTCGCGGCGGCCGCCTCCCTGGGCGAACCACCGTCCGACGATCTGCTCGGTGACCCCCTCGCCCTTCTTCCACCCGTAGACGTTGGCCGTGTCGAAGAAGTTGATGCCGTGATCGAGCGCCCTGTCCATGATCCGGTGCGAGTCGTCCTCGGAGGTCTGGGGGCCGAAGTTCATCGTCCCCAGGCAGAGCCGGCTGACTGACAGGCCGCTGCGGCCCAGGTGTGTGTAGTCCATGCGCAGTCCCTGCCCCGAAAGCGCGATGACCCAACCTCACCCGACCATCTAGCCTCGGGCGCGTGGTGGAGGTCTCGAGCAGGAGGGCGTCCGTCGCGGGTGCGGTCTGGGCGACCCGCACCGTCTTCGCAGGGAACGGCGCGCTGTTCGCGACCTGGGTGTCGCGGCTGCCGGCCGTCCGCGACCGGCTCGAGGCCACCGAGCAGGGACTCGGCTTCGCCCTCCTGTGCGTCGCCGTCGGGTCGCTGCTGGCGATGCCGCTGTCCAGCCGGCTGATCAGTCGGTTCGGTGACCGCAGCGTCATCGGGGTGTGCGTGCTCGTCTGCGTGCTGGCCTACCCGACCCTCGGTCTGGTGCCCGGCCTCCTCGCGCTCGGTGCGGTGCTGCTGGTGGTCGGCGCCGGAGTGGGCGTCTGGGACGTGGCGATGAACGTCGCCGGCCACGAGGTGGAGAAGCGGGCCGGACGCTCGCTGATGCCGGGCTTCCACGCCTGCTGGAGCCTGGGCACCGTCGGGGGCGCGGGCGTGGGTGCCCTGGCCGCCCGCGCCGGTCTCGAGCCGGCCCTGCACTTCGCGGTCGCCAGCGTCGTGGTCGGCGCGGCCTCGCTGCTGGCGATACCCCGCCTACCCGACTCCCGTGACGCCGACGGCAACCCCGAGTGCGAGGGCGAGCACCACGTCCCGGCGAGGCCGTCCCGTCCGATCGTGACCGACCCGCGGCTGCTCGGCCTGGGCCTGATGACGTTCTGCGCGGCCTGGGCCGAGGGGTCCGCCAACGACTGGCTGGCGCTGCTGCTCACCGACGACCGGGACGCCACCGGCGCACAGGCGGCCCTCGGTTTCGCGGTGTTCGCGACGGCCATGACGCTGGGCCGGGTGGCGGGCAACCGCGTGGTGGACACCCTCGGACGGGTCCGGGCCCTGCGCTGGGGCGCGACCGTCGCCGCCATCGGGGTGGTGCTGCTGCTCGCCGTGCCGACGCTGGCCACCGGCTACGCCGGCGCGCTGCTGTGGGGCCTCGGCGTCGCCGTCGCCTTCCCGCTGGCCATGAGCGCCGCCGGCGAGACACCCGGCCGCGGCCCGGCCGCGATCGCGATGGTCTCGACCATCGCCTACTCCGGCTTCCTGGTCGGACCTCCGCTGGTCGGCACGATCGCCCACCATGTCGGACTCGACCGAGCCCTGTGGGTCGTGGTCGTCCTGGCCGTCGGCATGCTCGTGCTGTCGGGCACCGCGCGACCGGCCGAGGACCGTTGAGCGTGCGAGGCTAGGCCGCGTGCCGGAGCCACTCGCGGAAGCGCTCGACGTGGTGCGCGCCCTGCTGCTGGACCCCGACGCCCTCGTCCGCGC
>JBOGDY010000537.1:0-1853 GCA_050742955.1 Actinomycetes bacterium
GCCGAGGACGCCCGGCTGTCCCGCCGCGCGATCGAGGTTCACGGCAGCGACGACGCCGACTCGGTGGAGGCGACCCGCGACCAGGTCCTGCGCCGCGACGCCGACGACTCGACCGTGGCCGCGTTCACGGAGGCGGCCCAGGGCGTGACCGTCGTCGACTCCTCGCACCTGACCCTCGACGAGACGGTCGACGCGGTGGTTGCGCTGGTCAAGTCGGTCGGCCGATGAGCGAGTTCGTCGGCGACGTCGCGGAGACCGCCGGTGGCCCCGTCCCGGTGCTCGCGGTCGTCGGGCGGCCCAACGTCGGGAAGTCCACGCTGGTCAACCGCATCCTGGGCCGCCGCGAGGCCGTCGTGCAGGACGTGCCCGGCATCACGCGTGATCGGGTGCCTTATGACGCCACCTGGAACGGCCGGCGGTTCACCGTCGTCGACACCGGCGGGTGGGAGCAGGACGCGAAGGGGCTGCAGGCGCAGGTCGCCGCTCAGGCCGAGCTGGCCATCGCGGCCGCCGACGCGGTGCTGTTCGTCGTGGACGCGACCGTTGGGGCCACCGACACCGACGAGGCAGTCGTGCGCGTCCTGCGGCGGGCCGGCAAACCCGTCGTACTCGTCGCCAACAAGGTCGACGACCAGCGGTCCGAGGCTGAGGCTGCGATGCTGTGGTCGCTCGGGCTCGGTGAGCCCTACCCGGTCTCGGCGCTGCACGGCAGGGGGAGCGGCGACCTGCTCGACGCGGTGCTCGGGGCGCTGCCCGAGACCCCCGCGGAGACCGATGACATCGAGGGCGGGCCGCGCCGGGTCGCGCTGCTGGGCCGGCCCAACGTCGGCAAGTCCAGCCTGCTCAACCAGCTGGCGGGGGAGCACCGGGTCGTCGTCGACCCGGTGGCGGGCACGACCCGCGATCCGGTCGACGAGCTGGTCGAGCTCGGCGGCACGACCTGGCGGTTCGTCGACACCGCCGGCATCAGGCGCCGCGCGCACCAGTCGAGCGGCACCGACTACTACGCGACGCTGCGCACCCAGTCGGCGCTCGACCGCGCCGAGGTCGCGGTCGTCCTGGTCGACGCAAGCGACGTGCTCTCCGAGCAGGACACCCGCATCATCTCCATGGTGGTCGAGGCCGGCCGGGCTCTGGTCATCGCCTACAACAAGTGGGACCTCCTCGACGACGAGCGCCGGTTCTACCTGGAGCGGGAGATCGAGCGCGACCTCGTGCAGGTCACCTGGGCACCGCGGGTCAACATGTCGGCGCGCACCGGCCGGCACATGGAGAAGCTCGTGCCGGCCCTCGACCTGGCCCTGGGGTCGTGGGACTCCCGGGTGTCGACCGGCCGGCTCAACGCCTTCCTCGGCGAGCTCGTTGCCTCTCACCCGCACCCGATCCGGGGCGGCAAGCAGCCGCGGATCCTGTTCGGCACCCAGGCCGACACCCGCCCGCCCCGGTTCGTGCTGTTCGCCACCGGCTTCCTCGAGGCGGGATACCGCCGGTTCGTCGAGCGTCGGCTGCGCGAGAACTTCGGTTTCGCCGGTACGCCGATCGAGGTCAGCGTAAAGATGCGCGAGAAGCACGGCCGCTAAGGACAGAGACGAGTCGCCGCCAGGACCAGGTAGCCGGCCCGTCCGGGCCGTCCAGGCCGCGAGAGCCAGCGGCGACCTGCGCTAGGGTTGAACCGCTCCGCGAGCGATCGCGGCAGCCGGGACGTGGCGCAGTTTGGTAGCGCACTTGACTGGGGGTCAAGGGGTCGCAGGTTCAAATCCTGTCGTCCCGACCAGCACGCAGCAGGTCACAGGTCTGCGGCGGTCGGATCAAGATCGCAGAATCCCAGTGTGGTCACAGAGTGTGGTCATCCG
>JBOGDY010000538.1:0-1852 GCA_050742955.1 Actinomycetes bacterium
CTGGTGGAGATGCGCCGGGTGCGCGACCTGCAGCCCTATGTGGGCAAGGAGCTCGAGGCCAAGATCATCGAGCTGGACAAGAACCGCAACAACGTGGTGCTCTCCCGCCGCGCATGGCTCGAGCAGACCCAGTCCGAGGTGCGCTCGACGTTCCTGCAGACCCTGCAGAAGGGCCAGGTCCGCTCCGGCGTCGTGTCGAGCATCGTCAACTTCGGCGCGTTCGTGGACCTCGGCGGCGTCGACGGTCTGGTGCACGTCTCGGAGCTGTCCTGGAAGCACATCGACCACCCCTCCGAGGTCGTCGAGGTGGGCCAGGAGGTCACCGTCGAGGTCCTCGACGTCGACATGGACCGCGAGCGGGTCTCGTTGTCGCTGAAGGCGACGCAGGAGGACCCCTGGCAGCAGTTCGCCCGCACCCACCAGATCGGCCAGGTCGTGCCCGGCAAGGTCACCAAGCTGGTGCCGTTCGGCGCGTTCGTCCGGGTCGACGAGGGCATCGAGGGCCTGGTGCACATCTCCGAGCTGGCCGAGCGCCACGTCGAGATCCCCGAGCAGGTCGTGCAGGTCGGCGACGACATCTTCGTCAAGGTCATCGACATCGACCTCGAGCGTCGCCGCATCTCGCTGAGCCTGAAGCAGGCCAACGAGGGCGCCGCCGCCGCGACCGGCGACGAGGGCGCGTTCGACCCGACGCTCTACGGCATGACCGCGTCCTACGACGACGCCGGCAACTACCAGTACCCCGAGGGCTTCGACCCCGACACCAACGAGTGGCTGCCGGGGCACGAGGAGGCCCAGGCCGAGTGGGAGCGTCAGTACGCCGAGGCGCGCACCCGCTACGAGGCGCACATGAAGCAGGTCGAGGAGTCCAAGAAGGCCGAGGTCGAGGCGAGCACCGGCACCGAGACCTCCGATGGCCCCAGCCCCTCGACCTACTCGTCGGAGACCCCCGAGGACACCGGGGCGCTGGCCTCCGACGAGGCGCTCGCCGCCCTGCGGGAGAAGCTCACCGGCGACAAGTAGGCCGGCACACAGCCGCAAGGCCGGCACCCCGCCGCAAGGCCTGCGCTCAGCCGAGCCCCCGCTTGCGGCGGCCGGTCGACACCGCCCGGCGCAGCCAGAGCAGCCGATCCGTCGTCGCCCGCCCACCGGTCACCGTCACCGCGGGCGCCGCGAAGGTCTCGGCGAACTCGAGGCAGCGCAGCCCGCGGCGCACCTGCCAGCCGCAGCTGCGCAGCTCGACACCGAGGTCCCAGGTGCCGCGCTGCATCGGTCGCCCGTCCCTCGCCCTGGCCGGGTCGAGCGTGACGGTGCTGCGAGCTCCCAGGCGGACCAGTCCGTCGGCATCCTTGACCAGGGGTCTGCACTTTCCCGGTAGTGCGAACATCTGGTCGTCGCCGCGCCGGCGAACGTAGACAGTCAGCTTGGTGTCCCGGCTGTCCGTCGTGAAGTCGAGCAGGTCGGACCGCGCGTCGATGTCGACGGGCACCGGGAGCCTCCAGAAGCGCCTCCCGGCCTCCTCCTCGACGACGACGGGTGTGCCGTCGGTGTAGGACAGCGAGACCGCGACCGTCAGGTGCAGCGCGCCGTCGTGCCGGGAGATGTCCTCCATCCGCTGGGACAGGTCCATCTTCTTCTCCGTCGCGCAGAGGTGACGGAGCCCCTCGAAGTCGCCGCGACGTAGCAGTCCGGCGCGGACCCGCATCACGCCCCGGAGCGGCCCGTCCAGGTGTGGGGGGAAGCGCTCGAGCGTCAGGTCGCGGAGCGCGTCGAACAGTGCCCGGGCGTCGTCCTCGGTGTGAGCGGCGAAACCGGGTCCCAGGCGTCGGAGACCCTTTCTGCGGTACCAGTG
>JBOGDY010000539.1:0-1849 GCA_050742955.1 Actinomycetes bacterium
CGGGCTGGGCGACTTCTTCCTCGACCAGCAGCGGCTGCTCCAGCGGGTGCTCGGCGGGCTCACCATCGTGCTCGGCCTGGCGTTCATGGGGGCGCTGCCCTGGTTCCAGCGCGAGGTTCGGGTGCACCGCCGGCCGGCGATCGGCCTGGCGGGTGCGCCGATGCTGGGCGTGCTGTTCGGGCTGGGGTGGACGCCGTGCATCGGCCCGACCCTCGGTGCCGTGCTCGCCCTGGGCTACACCGAGGGCAGTGCGGCGCGGGGTGGTGTCCTCGCCGTGGCCTACTGCCTCGGGCTGGGGCTGCCGTTCGTGCTGACCGCGCTGGCGTTCCGCCGGGCGATGGGCGCGTTCGGCTGGGTGAAGCGCCACTACGTGTGGGTGATGCGGCTGGGCGGTGCCATGCTCGTCACCATCGGAGTCCTGCTGGTCACCGGCGTCTGGAACGACATCAGCGTCGCGATGCAGGTGTGGGTCAACGGCTTCACCCCGGCGGTCTGACGTGACCGACACGAGGCTCAGCACCGCGCCGACGGTCGAGGAGGAGCCGCCCGGCCGCCCACCGGCGATGCGCCCGCTGGCGCTGACCCGGTGGACCTGGCGTCAGCTCACCTCGATGCGCACCGCCCTGGTCCTGCTCTTCCTGCTCACCCTCGGCGCCCTTCCGGGATCGCTGGTGCCACAGGAGGGCGTCGACCCGGTCCGGGTCGCTCAGTTCAAGGACCAGCACCCCGGTCTCACGCCGTGGTACGAGCGTCTCTCGCTGTTCGACGTCTACTCGGCGCCGTGGTTCGCGGCGATCTACCTGCTGCTGTTCGTCTCGCTGGCCGGCTGCGTCGTCCCGCGCACGAAGGCGCACTGGGGCTCGATGCGGGCCCGCCCTCCGACCCCTCCGCGCAACCTCGGCCGGCTGCCGGTGTCGACTCGCTGGACCACCGACGCGCCGGCTGACCGGGTGCTCGCCGCCGCGCGGCGGACGTTGCGCCGGCGCCGTTTCCGGGTGGACGTCCGAGGCGATGCGGTGAGCGCCGAGAAGGGCTACCTGCGCGAGATCGGCAACTTGGTCTTCCACGCGGCCCTGTTGTTGCTGCTCGTCGCCGTCGCCGTCGGCAACCTGTTCGGCTGGAAGGGCTCCGTGCTGGTCGCGGAGGGCGGCGGCTTCTCCAACACGGTCACCGCCTACGACACGTTCGAGACGGGACCGCGGTTCTCCGACGCCGGGCTGACACCGTTCACGGTCGACCTCGACGACCTCGACGTGCGCTACCAGCTCGTCGGTGACCAGCAGGGCGCGCCCCGCGACTACCGGGCCGAGCTGACCTACACGACCGAGCCGGGCGCTCGGGAGCAGCGCTACACCCTGCGGGTGAACCATCCGCTGGTGTTGGGCGGCACGAAGATCTTCTTGATCGGCAACGGCTATGCCCCGGTGTTCACCGTGCGCGACGGCTCGGGAGAGGTCGTGTTCCGGGGTCCCTCACCGTTCCTGCCGCGCGATGCGAACAACACCTCCGAGGGCGTGGTCAAGGTGCCTGGCGCCCGGCCGGAGCAGCTGGGGTTCGGTGGCATCTTCGCGCCCACCGGGACGATCGACCGCGTCGCGGGTCCGGTCTCCACGTTCCCTGACACCGTGCGCCCGCGTGCCTACCTCACGGCCTGGGTCGGTGACCTGGGTCTTGACGACGGCACCCCTCAGTCGGTCTACCGGCTCGACACGAGCCGGATGACGCAGGTCGAGGCCGACGGTGGCCAGCCGCTGCGCGGCGAGCTGGCGGTGGGGGACACCATGACCCTGCCCGAGGGTCAGGGCAGCATCCGCCTCGACGGAGTCCGCCGGTTCGCCACCCTGCAGGT
>JBOGDY010000540.1:0-1842 GCA_050742955.1 Actinomycetes bacterium
CCATCGCGTTCTGGCGGACGGCGCTCGCCGTCGGAGTGATCGGCCCGTACGCCGTGGCGCGGCACCGGCGCGAGCTGACCGGTCTGTCGACCCGGGAGTGGCGCTGGACGCTGGCCGCCGGGGTCCTGCTGGCGGGGCACTTCTCCACCTGGGTGCCGAGCCTGACGCTGACGTCGGTCGCCTCGGCCACCGCCCTGGTGTGCGCCCAGCCGGTGTGGGTCGCGCTGATCGCCCGGGCCACCGGCCACCACATCCCGCGCCGGGTCTGGGCGGGCATCGGGATCTCGCTGGTGGCCGTGGTCGTGCTGACCGGGGTCGACTTCTCCCTCGACCCGCAGGCACTGGCGGGGGACCTGCTGGCGCTGCTCGGCGGAGTCCTGGGCGCCTGCTACACGGTGGCCGGGGCGGAGGTGCGCCGGACCGTGTCCACCACGGCGTACACCCTGGTCTGCTACGGCACCTGCGCGGTCGCACTCCTCGTGCTGTGCCTCGTGTCCGGTCGGGCGCTCGGTGGCTACGACGGGAGCACCTGGGCCAAGATCGCCGCCGTCACGTTGGGCGCGCAGCTGCTCGGGCACTCCCTGTTCAACCGGGTCCTGCGGACGACGAGTCCCACGGTCGTCTCGTTGGCGATCCTGTTCGAGGTGCCCGGCGCGGCGGTGATCGCGGCGGTCTGGCTGGGCCAGACGCCGCCGCTCGCGGCCGTGCCCGCGGCCGCCCTGCTGCTGGCCGGCCTGGCCCTGGTGATCTCCGCGGGGCAACGGGCCGGTGAGGCCACCGTCCCGGCGGACTGACCGCTCGGTAGGCTCTTAACGCCCGTGACCCCGGAGGTTCCTGCATGTCCGAGACCCCCCAGCTGCGCCCCCGCCGGTCCTGCCTCGCCGTGCCGGGCAGCAACCCGAAGATGCTGGGGAAGGCCCAGGGCCTGCCGGTCGACCAGGTCTTCCTCGACCTAGAGGACTCGGTGTCGCCGCTAGCCAAGGTCGACGCGCGGGGCAACATCGTGTCGGCGCTGACCGAGGGCGACTGGTCGGGCAAGACCCGCGTCGTGCGGGTCAACGACTGGACGACGCAGTGGACCTACGGCGACGTGATCGAGGTCGTCGAGGGGGCCGGCGCCGATCTCGACTGCGTGATGCTGCCGAAGGTGCAGACCGCCGACCAGGTGGTCGCCCTCGACCTGCTGCTGACCCAGCTGGAGAAGACGCTGGGGCTCGAGGTCGGTCGCATCGGGGTCGAGGCGCAGATCGAGAACGCCAAGGGACTGGTGGAGGTCGACGCCATCGCGGGCGCGTCGCCGCGGGTCGAGACCATCATCTTCGGCCCGGCCGACTTCATGGCCTCGATCAACATGAGGTCGCTCGTCGTCGGCGAGCAGCCGCCGGGCTACGACGTGGGCGACGCCTACCACTACATCCTGATGCGCATCCTGATGGCCGCGCGCACCCACGACCTGCAGGCCATCGACGGGCCCTACCTGCAGATCAAGGACGTCGACGGCTTCCGCCGGGTCGCTGGTCGGTCCGCCGCGCTCGGCTTCGACGGCAAGTGGGTGCTGCACCCCGGCCAGATCGACGCGGCCAACGAGGTCTACTCGCCGAGCCAGGACGACTACGACCACGCCGAGCTGATCCTCGACGCGTACGAGTGGCACACGTCCGAGGCCGGCGGCATGCGCGGCGCAGTGCTTCTCGGCGACGAGATGATCGACGAAGCATCTCGGAAGATGGCACTTGTGGTCGCCGCCAAGGGCCGCGCGGCCGGCCTGTCCCGCACCTCGAAGTTCGAGCCACCACAGGACTGAGCGCGGCCGACCCACGGGGGCAGGGTTCACTCCGGGCG
>JBOGDY010000541.1:0-1837 GCA_050742955.1 Actinomycetes bacterium
ACATCGGGGACCGAGGAAGCCGCCGATCCTGTACAAACCGTCCCGCAGTCAGGCAGGGAGCCAGGCCAGGCCGGCGAACCGCCCCGTCACGCCGTCGCGGCGGTAGGAGTACAGGTCGACGCGCTCGGCCGTGCAGCAGTGGTCGCTCTGCACGGTGACCACGCCGGCCTTGGCGAGCTGGGCGACGACACCGGCGGGGATGTCGAGCGACGGCCGGTGGTCCCGGGTCGCGGACAGGGCCGCGGGCACGGCCGCGGCCACCTCCGACTGCACCGTGGGCGACACCTCGTAGCAGCGGCCGCAGACCCCGGGCCCGATGTGCGCCACGACGCCCGACGGCCGGGCGCCGAGGGTCCGCATCGCGTCGACGGCGGCCGGCACGACACCCGCGGCCAGTCCCCTCCGCCCGGCGTGCACCACCCCGACCACATCGGCGTGAGGGCTGGCCAGCAGCACCGGCGTGCAGTCGGCCACCAGCACGGTCAGGACCAGGCCGCGGCGGGTGGTGACGAGCGCGTCGGCCTCGGGTGCGTCGTCGCCGGGCCCGGGTGGGCCGTCGACGACGGCGACGTCGCGACCGTGCACCTGACGCATCAGGACCAGGTCGGCCGGACCGAAGCCGACCGCCGCGGCGACCCGGCGACGGTTCTGCTCGACCGCGGCGGGGTCGTCCCCCACGTGGTCACCGAGGTTCAGGGTGTCGTAGGGCCGGGCGCTGGACCCGCCGTCCCTGTTCGTGACGGCGAACCGCGCCCTGCCGAGCATGCCGGTCCGCTGGAACATCGCTGGTCCAGGGTTGCACCGGTGCGCCCCGGCGTCGAGGTTGACATGCCGCAGCTGCGGGCCCCGGCGGCTCCGCAGCTGCGGCAGAACTGTGGGTCGGCCGGCCCTACTTCAGGAAGTCGGGCACGTCGAGGTCGTCGTTGTCGTCGAACACGATCGTCCGTGGCGGGCGGGCGGTCCGGGCGGGCGCCGGGTCGCGCGACGGTTCGGCGTAGGACGACGAGTAGCCGGTGCCGGCGTGCACGGGCTCGCGCCGCTCCGGCGGCTGGATCGGCTCGGACGGACGGTCGGGCGGCGGCATGCTCGGCGCCGCCGGTGCTGACGGCGCCGTCGCGCTCGGCGTCGTCGCCCTCGCGCCGACGTCGGTGGTGCTGCGCTCGTAGGAGACCCCACCGCCGGCCGACACGGCGGACGACTCGCCCCGGCGGGCGGGCGCGCGGTGGCGGGGTATCCCCCCGTCGAAGCCGGCCGCGATCACGGTCACCCGCACCTCGTCGCCGAGGGCGTCGTCGATGACGGCGCCGAAGATGATGTTGGCCTCCTGGTGGGCGGCCTCCGCCACCAGCTGGGCGGCCTCGTTGATCTCGAACAGGCCGAGGTCGGAGCCGCCCGAGATCGACAGCAGCACGCCGTGGGCGCCGTCGATGGACGCCTCGAGCAGCGGGCTGGAGATGGCCATCTCGGCCGCCTCGACCGCGCGGTTGTCGCCGCGGGCGGAGCCGATGCCCATCAGCGCCGACCCGGCGCCGGACATGACCGACTTCACGTCGGCGAAGTCGAGGTTGATCAGCCCCGGGGTCGTGATCAGGTCGGTGATGCCGGACACGCCCTGGAGCAGCACCTGGTCGGCGGACTTGAACGCGTCGAGCACGCTGATGTTGCGGTCCGAGATCGACAGCAGCCGGTCGTTGGGGATCACGATGAGGGTGTCGACCTCGTCGCGCAGGTCGTCGATGCCGGTCTCGGCCGAGTTGGCGCGTCGGCGGCCCTCGAAGCCGAACGGGCGGGTCACCACGCCGATGGTCAGTGCGCCCAGCGAGCGGGCGATGCGAGC
>JBOGDY010000542.1:0-1836 GCA_050742955.1 Actinomycetes bacterium
CCTCGGCGCCGGCGGCCGCACAGATCCGCAGCAGGTCGTCGAGCAGGCCGTCGTCGGCGGTGACGAGCAGCGGTCGGTTCGGCATGGGGCGGCCTCCTGGACAGGGTGTGCTGCCACCCTCGGCGGCCACGACGGGCGGTGGGGCCGGTCACCGACATCTGGGGAGGACGGAGGCTGTCGTCCGGCTGTGGACGACCACCTGTGAGCCCGTCCCGCCGGATCGGCGGGTGCGGTCCCTATGCTCCTGACGGTGGACTCCCATCCGCCCGCCCGCACGGCCGCCTTCTTCGACCTCGACAAGACGATCATCGCGAAGTCGAGCACCCTCGCGTTCAGCCGCTCCTTCTACCAGGGTGGCCTGATCAACCGGCGGGCCGTGCTGCGCAGCGCCTACGCCCAGTTCGTCTACCTCGTCGGCGGCGCGGACCACGACCAGATGGAGCGGATGCGGCAGTACCTGTCGGCGCTCAGCACCGGCTGGGACGTGCAGCAGGTCAAGGACATCGTGGCCGAGACGCTGCACGAGCTGATTGACCCGATCATCTACGACGAGGCGGCGACCCTCATGGAGGAGCACCACCTGGCCGGGCGAGACGTGGTGATCGTGAGCTCGTCCGGCGCGGAGGTGGTCGAGCCGATCGGCGAGATGCTCGGCGCGGACCGCGTCGTGGCCACCCGGATGGTCGTCGACGGCGGCCGCTACTCCGGCGAGATCGAGTTCTACGCCTACGCGCAGAACAAGGCCGACGCGATCCGCCGGCTGGCCGAGAGCGAGGGCTACGACCTCACCCGCAGCTATGCCTACAGCGACTCGCTGACCGACCTGCCGATGCTCGAGGCGGTCGGTCATCCCTATTGCGTCAACCCGGACCGGGCCCTGCGCCGCGAGGCGGCGGCCAGGCACTGGCCGGTGCTGGTGTTCAGCAAGCCGGTGCGGTTGCGTGCCCGGCTGCCCGGGGTCGGGCTGCCGGCCGGACCGGCCCTGGCTGCGGCGGCGCTCAGCGCTGGGGCCGCGACCGCCGGACTGGTCTGGCTGGCCGCACGTCGTCGTACCCGTTCCGCCGCCCTGGCCCGGCAGCTGCCCACCCGGCTGCGCCGACACGCCGCAGGACACACCCGGACACGGTAAAGAAAGTCCCGACGGGGCTTCCGTTTCGGGGCACCGATGGGCTACACAACAGGTAAGGCCCGTGCGCCCCTCGAGTACGTCCACCAGGGCGGCCCGAAGGACACATGGACCGAGCACGGCAGCTGGGCACCCACGCGGCGACCTGCCCATGTACGGGCCGTTGAGCCAGGCTTGACCTGGACTCACGACGCAACGGTGCACGCTTGGTAACCCGGTCTGACGTGCCGGAGCGGCGTCCCGTCTGCGGGGCGCCGCTCGCCTCGTCCGCACCCGCCGCCCGGCGCCGGACAGGGCGTCACTGTCGAGGCTGCGGAGCAGCAGCGCATTCGACGTCCTTCAGCTCCGCAGCCCGGCGCCGGACAGGCCGGGGGGACGGGCTGGCCGGCGGCCATACGGCGGCTGCCGACCACTTGCGCATGATCAACGCGGAGAAGCGGGAGAAGCGGGAAGTCGG
Organism: Actinomycetes bacterium; assembly: GCA_050742955.1. Taxonomy (GTDB): domain Bacteria; phylum Actinomycetota; class Actinomycetes; order JACCUZ01; family JACCUZ01; genus CAWIXB01. The sequence continues at coordinate 1,584 of JBOGDY010000542.1, forward strand.
TGGGTACGACGAGTCAGGCGCCGCGCTGGATGGCTTCGCAGACGGCGACCCCTTCCCGGGCACCGAGCACGACCGCCCGGGCGCAGTGGCCGACCCACGTCGAGATGCCGTCCGGGCCACCGGCGGCGTAGGCGGCCAGCGCCTCGGCGTACGCGCTCGGACCGAGCTCGACGTGCCCGACCTCCGGCACCGAGACCGCCCCCGGGTCCAGCCCACGTGTCACCAGGACCAGCCGCGCGGCGGCCCGGGCCAC
>JBOGDY010000543.1:0-1835 GCA_050742955.1 Actinomycetes bacterium
CGCCCGCACCGCGTCGACCGCGTCCGCGGGCAGCCGGGTGGCCACCGCCGGCCGCGCGCCGGGCGCCCGGGCGAGCTCGCGCAGGATCGTGACGGTCTGGTCGGCGGTCTTGCCCGCCGCGTAGACGACCTCCGGGTCTCCCGTCCGCAGACCCCGGTGGGTGTCGACGCGGGCGAAGCCCAGGTCGGCCGCCCCCGCCATCGGTCCCGCCGCGAGCCGGTCGAGGGCCCGGTCCACCTCGACGGTGCCGCCGGCAACGGCATGCAGCAGCGACTCGACCTCGGCGCGGTCCATGCCGGGCAGGCTAGTGCGACTACCCTGCCAGCGACCCGCCCACCTCCCGCACTCCTGCTACCCCCGGGACGAGACTGTGCTGACCGACCTCCAGCTGGCCCGCGACGACCTCGAGGTGGTGGCCGTCGCGGCGGCCGCCGCCGCGGGGCTCTGCCTGCTCCTCGTGCTCGTCGCCCTCGGTCGGATCCGGGCGCTCAACAAGCGGCTCCGCCGCCGGGAGACCACGGCCGTGGCCGGCCAGCCTGCCGGTCCGGTGGACGCCGACGCCGGCGCGCTGCGCAACGTCGGCGTCGTCCGCTATGACGCGTTCCGCGACATGGGTGGTCGCCTGTCGTTCTCCGCGGCGATCTACGACGACAACGGCGACGGCCTTGTCATCTCCTCCATCAACGGACGCTCCGAGACCCGCACCTACGCCAAGGAGCTGTCCGGCCTGCGCAGCGAGCACTCGCTCTCGCCCGAGGAGGAGGCCGCGATCGCGGCGGCCCGCCGCGACTGACCGCTAGGGTCGGGCAATGCCCGGTGTGCCGCCCGCCCGCTACGCCTTCCTCGGCCCGGAGGGCACGTTCGCGGAGGCGGCGCTGCGCACCGTGCCGGCGGCAGCGAGAGGCGACTGCACACCGCACGCGTCGGTCGCCTCCGCCCTCGAGGCCGTACGCCGGGGCGACGCCGACGGCGCGATGGTCCCCATCGAGAGCTCGGTCGAGGGGTCGGTCGCGGCGACCCTCGACGAGCTGGCCGCCGGCGACCCGGTGATGGTCACCCGCGAGGTGCTCCTGCCGGTGTCGTTCGCCCTGATGGCGCGGCCGGGCACGGGGCTGCACGCCGTACGCCGGATCGCCACCCACCCGCACGCCGAGGCCCAGTGCCGACGGTGGCTCGCCCTCACCCTGCCTGAGGCGGGGGTCGTCCCGGCCCTGTCCACCGCCGGTGCGGCCGCGGCGCTCGCCGACGGCAGTGGCGACTTCGACGCGGCCATCGCGGCGCCGATCTCCGCGGCCCGCTACCGGCTGGAGGTGCTCGCTGAGGAGATCGAGGACAACCCCGACGCCGTCACCCGGTTCGTGCTGGTGGGGCGGCCCGCGCAGCCGCCGCTGCCGACCGGGCACGACAAGACGTCGCTGGTGGCGTTCATCGCCGACGACCACCCGGGGGCGCTGCTGGAGATCCTCACCGAGTTCTTCGTGCGGGGGGTGAACCTCACCCGCATCGAGTCGCGGCCGACCGGGCGGCGGCTGGGGCGCTACAGCTTCTCGATCGACTGCGAGGGCCACGTCGACGACGCCCGGGTCGGCGAGGCGCTGATGGGGCTGCGCCGGGTGTGCCCGGACGTGCGGTTCCTCGGCTCCTACGCGCGCGCCGACGAGGACACGCCGGTGCACTGGGCCAAGGACGACGCCGCCTACCGCGACGCGGCTGCCTGGCTGGGCCGCGTCCGTGACGGCCGCACCTGACGGCCGCCGCCCGGTTCTGCGGCGGCGCGCGGGACCCGGACGCGCAGCGCAGCCGGCTCGATGCGGATGTCCAGCGTGGTGCCGTCG
>JBOGDY010000544.1:0-1834 GCA_050742955.1 Actinomycetes bacterium
GAGCAAGTCTTCCCGGGGGAGGAACCGGGAGCCAAGCTGTTGATGGTTCCGCTGGAGCGACTCAGACAACCGGTGTAGGTCGATTCTCCCGGATCGCCGGCCGCTTCGGCGATGCCGATGCCGACAAGGCGATGGTCAGCAGCCCTACGACAGCCATGACAAGGCGACGTGGTCGAGACATTGATCCCCCCATGAATCCCCGTGCGCCCCGTCCGGGACGCGAATAGCAGCAAAATTACCCCGCGGTTCGTCCGTCGGTCCGCCGAACGGAGAGACTCGTGCGCTCAGGCGAGAACGACCACGACGTACGCCGAGTAGCCGGCGCACAGCACGCCGCCCGCGACCCGGCCGAGTCGCCCGGCCGGCGCCATCGCCAACACCACGAGCGGCAGCACGGCAGCCACCGCAGCCGACACGACGATCCCTTCCACCTGCAAGGGGCGCGTCAGAGCAGCCGCCCCCAGCGTCGCGGTCGCGTTGTAGGCCGCGGAGCCGACCACCGCTGCCACAGCGATCTCCGGGACCTCATGCCGGGCCGCGACCAGCACCAGGGCGAACAGCTCCGCCGTGGTGGCGAGTGCGAGCACCGTCAGCCCGACCGCGGAGTCGCTGCGGCCGGAGGCGTCGACCACGTCTACGGCCCCACGTACGGCGAGGTCGCCGCCCACGAGCATCAGCCCGACGCCGGCCAGCACCAGCAGCAGCGCCACGGAGGGGCGGCGGCCGTCGGCATCACGACCACCATCCTCGACATCGGCCAGCTCGCCGATCCGGGGCGGCTCCTTCTCCCGCCACCACACGAACGCCACCAGTGCGACGTAGCCGGCGACCAGCAGCACGCCCTCGACGCGGCTCACGGTGCCGCCGACCAGGGCGAGCAGTGCGAGACCGCCGGTTACCGCGGCGAGCAGTCCGTACTGGCGGACCCGGCCGCCCAGGGGTATCGGACGGACCAGGGCGGCCAGCCCGAGGCAGGCGGTCAGCATGGTGACATTGGCGCCGATTGCGTCACCCGCGGCGAGCCCCGGCCGGTCCCGCGCCGCCGCGATCACAGCGGTCAGCAGCTCCTCCGGCTCCGCCCCGGCGAGCAGCACGCCGACCGCGACCACCGTCAGACCCAGCCGCCGTGCCGCCCCGGCGGCGTTCTCGACGAACAGCTCCGCGCCGGCGACGAGCAGGCCGGCGGCGACCGTCAGCACCAGCAGGCCGGTCACGGCGTCACCGGGCCAGGACCTCCGTGACCGGCATCGACGAGTCGGCCGGCAGGGCCAGCGAGGACGGGGCGGTCCCGCGCGACACCAGCTCCGAGCCCAGCGCCGCGACCATGGCGCCGTTGTCCGTGCAGAGGGCCGGGCGGGGCACCCGCAGCCGCAGGCCGGCGTCGGCGCACCGCTGCTCGGCCAGCGACCGCAGCCGGGAGTTGGCGGCCACCCCGCCGCCGATGAGCAGGTGGTCGACCCCCTGCTCGGTGCAGGCCAGCACGGCCTTGCGGGTCAGGACGTCCACGACGGCCTCCTGGAACGATGCGGCGACGTCGGCCACCGGCACCGGCTCGCCGTCGCGCTCGCGGGCCTCCACCCAGCGGGCCACGGCGGTCTTGAGGCCGGAGAACGAGAAGTCGTAGCGGTGCTCGCGCAGGTCGTGGCCGCCGGTGAGCCCACGGGGGAACGTCACGTGGGCCGGGTCCCCGTCGCGCGCGACGCGGTCGATGTGCGGTCCGCCGGGGAACGGCAGGCCCAGCACCCGCGCGACCTTGTCGAACGCCTCGCCCGCGGCATCGTCGATGGTCGCGCCCAACGGTCGCACCGAGCCGGCCACGTCCTCGACCAGCAGC
>JBOGDY010000545.1:0-1833 GCA_050742955.1 Actinomycetes bacterium
CCGCAAAGCGGCTCTTCAATCTTGACCGGGCAACGAGGGTGAGGTTGGCCCTCGGCGAGCCTCCGTGATAGGGGCTCGTGGCCGCCCGATTCTCGCTGTGTTCACGAAGCAGCGGGAGGGGGCCACGAGCCTTGGAGCACGGTACGACGTTGTTGTTGGGTCTGGAGGGTGTCGCGGTGCAGCGTGTCGAGCTGGCCGATGCGGGGGCGCGGGTGGTGCACGTGGCCACGGCGGACGGGTCTGCTGCGGCGTGCCCGTCGTGTGGGGTGTTCTCGAGTTCGCTGAAGGGGCACGTGACCACCCGGCCGAAGGACCTGCCGTACGGGCAGGCGCCGGTGCTGCTGCGCTGGCACAAGCGGCGCTGGCGGTGCCGGGAGGCAAGGTGTGCGCGCCAGACGTTCACAGAGACGATCCACCAGGTGCCTCGCGGGGGCCGCACCACAACCCGACTGCGGGCGGCGTGCGCGGACGCGGTCGCGGAGAACCGCAGCATCGACGAGGTCGCGCGGGCGCATCGGGTGTCCTGGCCGACGGTGCAGAAGGCGGTGGACGCCCGCGCGGTGCAGCGGCTGGAGCCGACGCCAACCAGCGTGCTGGGCATCGACGAGACCCGATTCGGCCGGCCGCGGTGGGTGCGCAACGCGCAGACGGGCAAGTGGCGGCTGACCGATCCGTGGCAGACCGGGTTCGTCGACCTGCACGGCGATCAGGGCCTGCTGGGGCAGGTTACCGGGCGCACCAGCGCCGCCGTGGTGGCCTGGCTGGAGGCGCGCGGCCAGGCGTGGCGGGACGCGGTCGAGGTGGTCGCGATCGACCCCGCCGCGCCGTACCGGAACGCGGTGCGGCAGGCGCTGCCCCACGCCACGATCGTGGTCGACCACTTCCACCTGGTCGCGCTGGCGAACCAGGCGGTGACCCGGGTCCGGCAGCGGGTCGCCCGCGAGCAGCTGGGCCGGCGCGGGCGCAAGACCGACTCGACCTGGGCGAACCGGCGGCTGCTGCTGCGAGGCCGGGAACGCCTGTCGGACAAGGCGTTCACCCGCATGTGGAACGGCTGCATCGACCACGACCCGACCAACCAGCTGCTCGCCGCGTGGATCGCCAAGGAGGAACTGCGTGCGCTGCTCGCCTGCGCCGGCCGCGGCGGTCAGCGGCACGACATCGCCCACCGGCTGTGGAAGTTCTACGACTGGTGCTCCCGCGTCGAGGTGCCCGAGGTGACCACACTGGCCGAGACCGTGCAGGCTTGGTGGCCGGAGATCCTCGCCTTCTTGCAGCTGAACGTCACCAACGCCGGGACCGAGGGCACCAACCGGCTGATCAAACAGGTGAAACGACACGCCTGCGGGTTCAGAAACGAGGACCACTACCGGGACCGCGTACGGTTACACAGCATCCACAATCGAACCCGGGTGAAAGCGAGAACCGGCACATTGCCCGCTCAAAGTTGAAGAGCCAGTTTACTGTGCGGCCGCTCGGGCTTAACGAATGCCTAAAGAGGCTGCGCCTCGGACCACCAAGTTTGGTGGTTGAGCTGGCGGGGTGACTGCCGCGCCGTTGGGGTTCAGGCTGGTGTACGACGGCCGGGGTGGCCGTGGAGGTGTGCCATGGCTCGGCGGCCGCTGTCGACGCACGACATTCTCGATGGGCATGTGAGTCTGGACATCGGGTGTCTGGATCGGAACTACCTCGACTGGTACGTGCCGAATCTGCAGGTCGGCGTCAGGTGGTGCAGTCCCTGGCGGTGCGGGGGTTTCCGATCCCGTCGCCGGCTGTGGTGAATCGGATTGGGGAACGGTTCCGCGACGGGGTGCGCCGTTTCGCCGAGGGCAA
>JBOGDY010000546.1:0-1831 GCA_050742955.1 Actinomycetes bacterium
GGTCCACCTCGATGGGCTCGGTCTGCGCGTCGACCATGGCGCTGCTCAACGCCGGTGTGCCGCTGCGTGCTGCGGTCGCCGGGATCGCCATGGGCCTGGTCAGCGACGAGGTGGACGGTAAGACCGAGTACGCCGCGCTGACCGACATCCTCGGCGCCGAGGACGCCTTCGGTGACATGGACTTCAAGGTCGCCGGCACCAAGGAGTTCGTGACAGCGATCCAGCTCGACACCAAGCTCGACGGCATCCCGGCCACGGTCCTCGCCTCGGCGCTCACCCAGGCCAAGGAGGCCCGGCTGCACATCCTCGACGTGATGAACGAGGCGATCGACGCGCCCGACGAGATGTCGCCGTACGCACCGCGGATCATCACCGTGAAGATCCCGGTCGACCAGATCGGCGCGGTCATCGGCCCCAAGGGCAAGATGATCAACCAGATCCAGGACGACACCGGCGCCGAGATCACCATCGAGGACGACGGCACGATCTACATCGGCGCCACCGACGGCCCCAAGGCCGAGGCGGCCCGCGACCTGATCAACGCCATCGCCAACCCGACCATGCCGGAGGTCGGCGAGCGCTACCTGGGCACCGTCGTCAAGACCACGACGTTCGGCGCCTTCGTGTCGCTGGTGCCCGGCCGCGACGGGCTGCTGCACATCTCCAAGCTCCGCCAGCTGGCCGGCGGCAAGCGGGTCGACAACGTCGAGGACGTCGTCAAGGTCGGCGACAAGGTGCAGGTGCAGATCGCCGAGGTCGACCCGCGCGGCAAGCTGTCCCTGGTGCCGGTCACCGCCGAGGACCAGTCGGCCGACCAGGCCCCGGCGGCAGCCGACACCGAGGCATAGGTGGCGGCCCAGCTGACTGCAGGCGTGCAGAAGCCCGGCACGACCCGAACGCTCGACCGGGGCGACGGAGGCGGTGGCCTGGTCCGCCGCACCGTCCTCCCGGGCGGGCTCCGGGTGGTGACCGAGGCGATGCCGACCGTCCGCTCGGTGACCGTCGGCATCTGGGTCGGCGTCGGGTCACGTGACGAGGCCCCGTCGCTGGCGGGCGCCTCGCACTACCTCGAGCACCTGCTGTTCAAGGGCACCCGGCGGCGCGACGCCCTGGAGATCTCCTCTGCGATCGATGCGGTCGGCGGCGAGATGAACGCGTTCACCTCGAAGGAGTACACCTGCTTCTACGCGCGGGTGCTCGACACCGACCTGCCGCTCGCCGTCGACGTCGTGTGCGACCTGGTGTCCTCCTCCGTCATCCGCTCGGCCGACGTCGACTCGGAGCGTGGCGTGATCCTCGAGGAGATCGCCATGCATGAGGACGACCCGACCGACATGGTCCACGACCAGTTCGCCCAGGCCCTGTTCGGCAGCGGACCGCTGGGCCGGCCCATCCTGGGCACGGTCGGGTCGATCGAGACGATCGGCCGCAACGCGATCGCCGGCTACTACCACCGGCGCTACCGGCCGCAGGACATGGTCGTAGCGGTGGCCGGCAACGTCGACCACGCCGCGGTGGTCCGGCTGGTGCGGAAGGCGTGCCTGCTGGCGGGGCTGCTCGAGGGCGATGCCGTGCCTGCCCTGCCGCGGGTCGGCGACCGTCGCAGCGCCGGTCCCGGTGGCGTGCGCGTCGTGCGCCGCACCACCGAGCAGGCCAACGTCGTGCTCGGCACGCCCGGCGTGAGCCGCACCGACGAACGGCGCTTCGCACTCGGCGTGCTCAACGCCGCGCTGGGTGGCGGCATGTCCTCGCGCCTGTTCCAGGAGGTGCGGGAGAAGCGCGGCCTGGCCTACGCCGTCTACAGCTACCACGCGCAGTACGCCGACACCGG
>JBOGDY010000547.1:0-1830 GCA_050742955.1 Actinomycetes bacterium
TCAGGGCGAGAGATCGTGATCGGGCTGGCGGTGGTGCTGGTCACTGCGGTCATCGGCACCGTCGCCGACTACACCGGGCCTGCCGTCGTCATCGGCGGGTTCGGCATCCTGGCGGCGGCAGCGGCGGGCGGAGCGGCGTTCCGCTACCGCGCCGAGAGCTGGCGCCGGGCGTTGGACCAGATCCGCAGCCAGGAGCGGGTCGGCCTCGCGCGCGAGCTGCACGACATGGTCGCCCACCACGTCTCGGCGATCGCGGTGCAGGCGCAGGCGGGGCGGACGCTGGCCGGGCAGCGACCTGAGGCGGCACTCGAGGCGCTGGCGGTCGTCGAGGGGGAGGCGTCGCGGACGCTGGCGGAGATGCGGGCGATGGTCCGGGTGCTGCGCGACGGAGCGGCGGCGGAGTACGTCCCCCAGCCCGGCGTTGCCGACCTGGCGTCGCTGGCCCGCCGCGACCCGGTGCCGGTCGTCGACGTGGAGGTGGCGGGTGACATGTCCGGACTTCCGCTCCAGGTCGACGCGGCGGTCTACCGGTTGGCGCAGGAGGCGCTGACGAACGCCCTGCGGCACGCGCGCAACGCCTCGCGGGTGGAGATCCGGGTCGTCGAGGGTGGAGGAAGGCTGCGGTTACGCGTGACCGACGACGGCCAGATCGACCCGGTGCGGCCGGCGAGCCACGGCTTCGGGCTGCTGGGGATGACCGAGCGGGTGCAGCTGCTCGGCGGCACGTTGCGCGCCGGGCCGGCGCCTGGGGGCGGGTGGGCGGTCGACGCCGAGCTGCCGACGGAGGTACGCCGATGACGGTGCGAGTGCTGGTGGCCGACGACCAGGACCTGGTGCGTACCGGCCTGTCCATGATCCTTGACGCCCAGCCCGACATCGAGGTCGTCGGTCAGGCCGCCGACGGCCACGCCGCGGTCGAGCTGGCGCGCAGTCTCCGCCCCGACGTGTGCCTGGTCGACATCCGGATGCCCGGGCTCGACGGAATCGAGGTGACCGAGCTCCTCGCCGGGCGGGGCGTCCCAGACCCTATGGCGGTGGTGGTGATCACGACGTTCGACCTGGACGAGTACGTCCACGGCGCGCTTCGGGCCGGCGCGCGCGGCTTTCTGCTCAAGGACGCCGGGCCGGAGCTGCTGGTCCAGGCCGTGCATGCCGCCGCCGTCGGCGATGCCCTGATCGCGCCGAACGTCACCCGGCGGCTGCTGTCCACCTTGGCCGCCCGGGAACCGTCGAAACGACGTACCCAACCGCTCGAGCCGCTCACCGCACGCGAAGAGGACGTACTTGCCCTGGTCGCCCGCGGCCGCACGAACGCTGAGATCGCCGCCGAGCTCTACATCGGCCTGACCACCGCCAAGACCCACGTCGCGAACCTTCTGACCAAGATCGGCGTCCGCAACAGGGTCGAGATCGCCATGTGGGCCTACGACACCGGCCGGGTGGGGGACTGAACTCAGGTAAACCAACGCGCACCTGATCGACGAGCACCCGCTTTGCGTGATCGACGAAAAGAGGCACTCACGGAGGACCTGCCATCTCGCTGTCGCGCGGGCACGTGTTCTTGTCGGCGGCTGTAGGCAGACAGTCCACCGCTGCTGCGCTCCGACCGCCTTGCGTGGACGCCGACTTCAGCCCGGTGGGCACGTCTGCGCTGACCCAGAGGTCGCGGCCAACTGCCGCGTTACCGCTGGTAGAACAGCCTCTCGGCCTAGTTGGGCGGCGTGGGGTCCCGGGGGCGTTCGGGTTACCAAGTGATTTCTCGTCCGCAAACAAGGTGACGGGCCACGCGAGCTGGAGATGCTCCTGGACGAGTTCCACAAGGTGGCTCGA
>JBOGDY010000548.1:0-1829 GCA_050742955.1 Actinomycetes bacterium
TCACGACATCGCGGTTCTGGTTCGAGTCGTTCCAGAACTGGCAGAGTGAGTTCCTCGCCGTCGCCGTCATCGTCGGCGCCTCCGTCTACCTCCGGCAACGGGGCTCGGCGGAGTCGAAGCCGGTCGCGGAGCCGCACCACACGACGGGCGCCTGACCCGTCACTGCCCGCTGTCCCCGGCCCGCCTATGGTGGCCCGCAGCAGCCGATGTCGGGCCGATCTTGGTCGGAGGCGTGACCATGCGCAGCACCATGCAGGACGTTCCCCTCTCCGTCGCGACCCTGGTGCGCTACGGCACCACCGTCCACGGCCGCGCCGAGGTGATCACGAGCACCGGTGAGGGCGTGCGCACCGCGACGTATGCCGACGTCGGCCGCCGGTCCGCCCAGCTGGCGCACGCGCTGCGCGGGCTGGGCGTCACCGGTGACCAGCGGGTCGCCACGTTCATGTGGAACAACCAGGAGCACCTCGAGGCCTACCTCGCCGTGCCGGCAATGGGTGCGGTGCTGCACACCCTGAACATCCGGCTCTTCCCCGACCAGCTCGTCTACATCGCCGACCACGCCGAGGACAAGGTGATCCTGGCCGACGACTCGGTGGTGCCGTTGCTGGCGAAGGTGCTGCCGCAGATGAGCACCGTCGAGCACGTCGTGGTCAACGGCGGCGGGGACATCGCGCCGCTCGAGGGCGGCAAGGTCTCGGTGCACCGCTGGGAGGACCTGCTCGAGGGTCAACCCGAGAAGTTCGACTGGGTCGAGGGGGACGAGCTGGAAGCGGCCGCGATGTGCTACACGAGCGGCACCACCGGCAACCCCAAGGGTGTCGCCTACAGCCACCGCTCGATCTACCTGCACTCGATGCAGGGCTGCATGGGGGACGGGTTCACCCTCAACGCCCGTGACCGGGTGCTCGCCGTCGTACCCATGTTCCACGCGATGGCCTGGGGCCTGCCCTACGCGGCGATGATGGTCGGCGCGACCTTGGTCATGCCCGACCGGTTCCTGACCCCGGAGCCGCTGGCCGCCCTGATCGCCGGCCAGCGGCCGACGGTGGCCGGCGCGGTCCCCACGATCTGGACCGGGCTGCTGGCCCAGCTCGACGCCCACCCGGTCGACGTCACCTCGCTGCGAGACGTGGTCGTCGGCGGCTCGGCCTGCCCGCCCGCGCTGATGACGGCGTTCGAGGAGCGCCACGGCGTGCACATCACCCATGCGTGGGGGATGACCGAGACCTCGCCGCTGGGCTCCGTCGCCCAGCTGCCGGCCGGCGTCGAGGGCGAGGAGGCGTGGCGCTACCGCACCTCGCAGGGCCGGTTCCCGGCCGCGGTGCAGGCCCGGCTGGTCGGTCCGGACGGTGCACTGATGGCGCACGACGGTGAGGCGGTCGGCGAGGTCGAGGTGCGCGGGCCGTGGGTCACCGCGGCCTACTACCGCGACAACGACCCGGAGCGCTTCCACGACGGCTGGCTGCGCACCGGCGACGTCGGCTCGATCACCTCGGACGGCTACCTGCGACTGACCGACCGGTCCAAGGACGTCATCAAGTCCGGCGGCGAGTGGATCTCCTCCGTCGAGCTCGAGAACGCGCTCATGGCGCACCCGTCCGTGGCCGAGGCCTCGGTCGTCGGTGTGCCCGACGAGAAGTGGGGCGAGCGTCCGCTGGCGACGGTCGTGGTCGCCGAGGGCGAGGAGGTCACCGCCGAGGAGCTGCGCGGGTTCCTCGCCGGCAAGCTGGCCGCCTGGCAGGTGCCGGAGCGGTGGGCCTTCATCGACGAGGTGCCCAAGACCAGTGTCGGCAAGTTCGACAAGAAGGTGCTGCGCCAGCGCCACG
>JBOGDY010000549.1:0-1828 GCA_050742955.1 Actinomycetes bacterium
TTCACGGCGCGGGACGTGTTCCGCATCGACCACTACCTGGGCAAGGAGACCGTGCAGAACATGCTGGCGCTGCGGTTCGCGAACACGCTGTTCGAGCCGGTGTTCAACGGCAACTTCATCGACTCGGTGCAGATCACCATGGCCGAGGACATGGGCATCGGCACGCGGGCCGGCTTCTACGACAAGGCCGGCGCCGCCCGCGACGTGCTGCAGAACCACGTGCTGCAGCTGCTGGCGCTCACCGCGATGGAGGAGCCGGTGTCCTTCGACGCCGAGGCGATCCGGACCGAGAAGACCAAGGTCCTGGGTGCTATCTCGCTGCCCGACGACCTCGAGCACTTCGCCGTTCGCGGCCAGTACGACCAGGGCTGGCTCGGGGGCGTGCGGGTCCCGGGCTACCTGGACGAGAAGGACATCCCGAACCGCTCCACGACCGAGACCTACGCGGCGGTGCGGCTCGGGGTGGAGACCCGGCGCTGGGCGGGCGTCCCGTTCTACCTGCGGGCCGGCAAGCGGCTGCCCCGGCGGGTCACCGAGATCGCGGTGGTCTTCAAGAAGGCGCCGCACCTGCCGTTCGCGAAGACCGACACCGAGGAGCTCGGGCACAACCAGCTGGTGGTGCGGGTGCAGCCGGACGAGGGCATCACGCTGCGGTTCGGCTCGAAGGTGCCCGGGTCGGCGATGGAGGTGCGCGACGTCTCGATGGACTTCCTGTACGGCGAGGCGTTCACCGAGTCATCGCCGGAGGCCTACGAGCGGCTGCTGCTCGACGTGCTCATCGGCGATGCCACCCTGTTCCCCCGCAACAAGGAGGTGGAGCTGAGCTGGCGGGTCATCGACCCGCTGGAGCAGTTCTGGGCCGACCGCAAGCCCGAGCTCTACCGGTCCGGAGAGTGGGGGCCCAAAGGGGCCGACGAGATGCTCGCCCGCGACGGCCGCAGGTGGAGGAGACCATGACGACGACGTTGTGGGACACCAACGGGGCCGAGATCGTCCGCACCCTGGCCGCCGAGCGGCGCGTGGCCGGGGCCCTCGCCTCCGGCCTGGCGCTCACCCTGGTGGCCGTCGCCGAGGAGCAGCACGTCGCCGAGGCCGAGGCGGCCGCGACGACGGCGGCCGCCGCCCACCCCTGCCGGCTGCTCATCGTGGTCCGGCGCCGGCTCGAGGCCGACGACCGGCTCGACGCCGAGGTGCAGGTGGGCGGCCGGCTCGGGGCCACCGAGGCCGTCGTGATGCGCATGTACGGCCGGTTGACGCTGCACGCCGAGTCGGTGGTGCTGCCCCTGCTCGCACCCGACGCACCCGTGGTGACCTGGTGGCACGGCGCCGCCCCGGAGAAGCTGGCCCACGACGCGCTCGGGGTGCTCGCGTCGCGCCGGGTCACCGACAGCGCCGCCGCCGATGACCCGCTGGCCGAGCTCAAGCGCCGGGCCAAGGACTACGCGCCGGGTGACACCGACCTCGGCTGGACCCGCGCGACCCCGTGGCGGGCGCTGCTGGCGTCCGCGTTCGACGCGTGCGACGCCAAGCCGATGTCCGCGGAGGTCCAGGCCGAGCCGGGCAACCCGAGCGCCGCGCTGATCTCCGGCTGGCTGCGAAGCCGGCTCGGCGTGCGCAGCAAGGTCGTCGACTCCGACGGACCCGGCGTCACCGCGGTCGGGGTGCGCTTCGCCGGCAAGGACGCGATCCGCATCGACCGGCCCGACGGCTACCTGGCGACCCTGACCCGACCCGGCCGACCGGACCGGCAGCTGCCGCTGAAGCGGCGCGAGCTCGGGGACCTGCTGGCCGAGGAGCTGCGGCGGCTGGACGCCGACCAGCCCTACGC
>JBOGDY010000550.1:0-1823 GCA_050742955.1 Actinomycetes bacterium
GGATGGTCATCGGCGCAACGGAGGTCCTGGTCCGGTCGACGCGCACCGGCCGGCTGCAGGTCATCGAGCGCCACGTCCGGCCCGAGGTCGACCGGTTGCGGTGGACGGACGACGGCTGGCTGGAGCTCGAGGGCAGCTATGACGAGCCGCAGGGCCTGCCCGCCGAGCTCCTGCTGAGGGACTCCGAGCGCGACGACGAGTTCCGCACCACGATCACCCGGCACGCGGACCGGTTCCGCGCGCGGCTGCGGCCGACCGCCATGCCCTCCCTCGCCGGCGAGGAGCCCCTCCCGCAGGGTCAGTGGGATGTCTACGTCCGCACCGGTTACCCCACCGCCCGTGCCGAGCCGGTGCGGGTCAAGCTCGGCCGCAACCTTCTGCCCGACCTGCCACGGCACCTGTCCGTCGACGCCCGGGACCTGACGGTCCTCGACGTCGACCACGACGACATGGCCATCGTCATCGGCGGCGTCCTCCCCGTCAGCCAGAGGGGCCGCGCGGGTCGCAGCCGGCTGCAGACGCACGACTACCCGGCCTTCCTGCGACTGCCCCGCGAGGACCAGATCCTGTTCGACGGCTACGGATCGGGACACTCGGCGGACGACGCGCGCGCTCTCCACGAGGAGCTGGCCGGCCGGGACACAGGGCTGCGCGTCCTGTGGTCGGTGGGGGACGAAGAGTCGGCGCTGCCCGACGGAGCCAGGCCGGTGACCCGGCACGGTCGCGAGTGGTACGAGGCGCTGGCGCGATCACGCTTCGTCGTCGCCGCGGACTACCGCGGCGTCGAGCGCCTGCAGCCTCCCTCGTACCAGACGGTCCTGCAGACCTGGCACGGCACACCGGTCACGGCGGTAGGACTCGATGACCGGCTCGGGTCGACGCGGCTGGGCCGGGGATGGGAGTCCCGGGTGCGGCGGGAGGCGTCGCAATGGGACTACCTGCTCTCCGGCAGCGCCAGGGCGACGGCCATCCTGCGCCGGGCCTTCGACTACGACGGGAAGATCCTCGAGACCGGGCTACCGCGCAACGACCTCCTCGTGTCCGCGGACCGGGACACGGTCGCCCGCCAGATCCGCGGTCGCCTGGGGGTCGGTGACGGTCGGGCCCTCGTCCTGTACGCCCCGACGTACCGTGCGGACCAGCGGTTCGCTCCGGACCGCTACCGCCTCGGCCTGCAGCTGGATCTCGACGAGGCACGCGAGGCGCTGGGCGACGAGCACGTGCTGCTGGTGCGCAGACACCCCAAGGTCGTCGACACCGTGCCCCAGGCCGACGGTGAGTTCGCGTTCGACGTGTCCCGCTACCCCGATGTCCGGCAGCTGTTGCTGGCCGCGGACGTCCTGGTCACCGACTACTCGTCGCTGATGGTCGACTTCGCGAACACCGGCCGGCCAATCATCATCTACGACTACGACCTCGACCACTACCGTGACCGACTCCGAGCGCTCTACCTCGACCCGGGGCGCCTGCCCGGTCCGGCGGTGAGCAACGCCGGGGAGCTGTTCGAGGCGGTGTCCGACGCGCCCAACCAACGGCGACGGTACGACGAGGCGTACCGCTCCTTCCGGGACGAGTTCTGCGGGCTGGACGACGGGAAGGCGGCGGCACGGGTCATCGACGCGGTCGTCGGCACGTGGACCGGCCAGGGCTGAGGCGAGCCCGGGATCAGCGACGGACGAGACCTCCGGCTCGGTTGGCGAGGCGCACGACCCGCGCCCGCCAGACCGGGGGCACCCGTCGGAGCAGCCGCTTCGGGACCACCCGCTCGGCGACCCGGATCGCCGCGTCGGCTCCTGAGCCACGCGACCCCGGGTGGCCGCCGG
>JBOGDY010000551.1:0-1820 GCA_050742955.1 Actinomycetes bacterium
TGGCCTTCGCGGTCGGCACGTTCAGCATCGACGGCATCGTGCGCGCGACCGGCGCGGGCGTGCTGCCCCTGGCCGGCGAGGCCACCGCCGACGCGCTGCCCGAGACCACGGCCACCGTCGCGACTCTGCTGCTGCTGTGCGGCGTCGTCGGCAAGTCCGCGCAGTTCCCGCTGCACACCTGGCTGCCCGACGCGATGGCCGGCCCCACCCCGATCAGCGCGCTCATCCACGCGGCCACGATGGTGGCCGCGGGCATCTACCTGGTGGCCCGGCTCTTCGACGTGTTCCTGCTCGCGCCCACCACGCTGGCGGTGATGGCGGTCATCGCCGCCGTCAGCATGCTCGGCGCGGCCCTGGCCGCACTCGGTCAGGACGACATCAAGCGGGTGCTGGCCTACTCCACGGTCAGCCAGCTCGCCTACATGCTGGCCGGGCTGGCCGTCGGGTCCTACACCGCGGCCGGCTTCCACCTGCTCACCCACGCCGGCTTCAAGGCGCTGCTGTTCCTGGCGGCGGGGGCGGTCATCCACGTGGTCGGCACCAACCTGATGCCGGACATGGGCGGCCTGCGCCGGGTGATGCCGGTGACCTTCGTGACGATGACGCTGGGGCTCGCCGCGCTGGTCGGCCTGCCGCCGATGTCGGGCTTCTTCTCCAAGGAGGCGGTGCTCGGTGCGGCCGAGGAGACGGCGCTGCACGAGGGCCCGGTGGCGTCGTGGGCGGGGTGGCTGGTGCTGGTCGTCGGGCTGCTGACGGTCGCGGTCACCGCCGCCTACGCCGTCCGGCTGTGGCTGATGACGTTCTTCTACCACCGGCACGGTGGGGCGGCCGAGGTCCGGGCCGAGGAGGGGCCGGCGTCGATGCGCTGGCCGCTCGTGGTGCTGGCGGTGCCGACCGTGGTGGCCGGCGTGGCCGGGCTCGAGCCGGACTGGCTGCCGCTGTGGCTGAACCGGGCAGTCGCCGGTGTCGGCCTGGACCCCCAGGTGCTGCACGTCGGGCTGGCCACGTCGGTGGTCTCGACGCTGGCCGCGGTGGTCGGCGGTGGCGCGGTGCTGGCGGTGTGGCGGCGCGCCCCGTGGGAGGACCCGGCCCCGGCGTTGCGGGTGCACGGTGAGGTGCTGGTCCGGGCCTTCTACCTCGACGAGCTCTACGACCGGGTGTTCGTCCGGCCGGTGCGGGCCGCGGCCCTCGCGGTCCGGTGGACCGACGACGACGTCGTCGACGCCGCCGCCGTCGGCAGCGGCCATACCGCCACCCGGCTGGCGTCGCTGATCCGGCGAACCCAGCAGGGCAACGTGCAGACCTACCTCACCGGGCTGCTCGCCGGTGTCGTCGTGATCGCGGTCGGGGTGGTGACGCTGACGTGAGCGAGTGGTTGCTGCCGCTGCTGCTGGCGCTGCCCCTGGCCGGCAGCGTCGTCCTCCTGGTCCTCCCGGCCGGACCGGCCGACCGGGTCGCAGTCCGTCTCGGCGTGGTGGTCTCCGCGGCCACCGCGGCGGTGTCGGTCTGGGCGGTGACGGCCGACTCGGGCACCGACGTCGCATGGGTGCGCAGCCTCGGCCTGCGGCTGCACCTGGGCGTGGACGGCATCTCCGCCCCGCTGGTGCTGCTCACCACCGGGCTGACCCTGCTGTGCCTGGCCTACTCCCTCAAGGTGCTGCCCGAGGCGGGCCGGCCGCGGGCACTCGTCGGCCTGCTCCTGCTGCTCGAGGTCGGCCTGCTGGGCACCTTCGTCTCGCTCGACCTGCTGCTGTTCTTCATCTTCTTCGAGGTCGTGCTCATCCCGATGTGGTTCGTCATCGCCCAGTGGGGCGACGACG
>JBOGDY010000552.1:0-1816 GCA_050742955.1 Actinomycetes bacterium
CCGGCCTCCCGCTCGGTGCGACCCGGCACCAGGAACTCGGGCATCCGGGAGTGCACCCGGTCGATGGCCTGCCCGGCCCGCCGGAGCGCGTCCACCTCCTCGGGCGCCTTGCGCATCCGCAGGTCGGCGAGCACGTCGGAGGCGAGGGTCTGCTCGACGCCGGGCAGGGCGGCCCGGAAGCGCAGGACCTGCTCGGCCCACATCCGGTTGGCCAGGCCGACCCGTCGGACACCGGGCGGCAGCCTGCCCGCAACCACCGCGTAGGCGTCGTCCGTCTCGCCCCAGCCGACGACCTCGACGTCGGAGCGCCCCACCGGTGATGCCTGCACGGACGGCAGCTCGAGGACGGGAGCGACCAGGAACGGGTCGCCGTCGGCGGGCAGGACCAGACAGGTCAGCCGCTCGAGCGGCAGCGCGTCGTGGCCTGTCAGCCAGCGCAGGTCGGGTCCCGGCGTCACCAGCAACGCGTCCAGCCCCGCCGCGGCCGCCACCTTCCGGGCATGGGAGAGCCGGTCGGGCGAGACGAGGTGGCCGGCCATCACCCCAATCTAGCCGGGGCGACGGGCATGGCAGGCTCTGGGCCGTGGGCCCCCCGACCGAAGACCGCCTGATGCTGCTCGACACCCCGTCGCTGTACTTCCGCGCGTTCTTCGGCGTGCCCGACTCGTTGACGGCGCCGGACGGCAGCCCGGTCAACGCCGTCCGTGGGCTGCTCGACTTCATCGCCCGGCTGGTCACCGACCGCGGCCCGTCGCACCTGGTCGCCTGCATGGACGCCGACTGGCGACCGGCGTTCCGGGTGCAGGCGATCCCGTCGTACAAGGCGCACCGGGTTGCCTACGGCCACGAGGAGCAGGTGCCCGACGCGCTCTCCCCTCAGGTGCTGGTCATCGAGCAGGTGCTCGACGCGCTGGGGCTGGTGCAGTTCGGCGTCGCCGGCTACGAGGCCGACGACGTGATCGGCACGCTGGCCACCTCCGCGACGATGCCGGTGGACGTCGTGACCGGCGACCGCGACCTGTTCCAGCTGGTCGACGACGAGCGCGGGGTCCGCATCCTCTACACCGCCCGCGGGGTGGGTCGCCACGAGGTGGTCGACGAGGCGACGGTGACGAGGAAGTACGGCATCCCGGGGCGCGCCTACGCCGACTTCGCCACGTTGCGCGGCGACCCCAGCGACGGGCTGCCCGGCGTGCCCGGCGTCGGTGACAAGACCGCGGCCGCGCTGGTGACCCGCTACGGCTCGCTCGACAGCCTGCTCGACGCCCTCGACGCCGGCGACGCCGCCATGCCGGCGGGGGCACGGACCAAGCTGGCCGCCGCCCGCGACTACCTCGCGGTGGCGCCTGCGGTGGTGGCGGTGGCCAAGGACGTCCCCCTCCCGTCGTACGACGACGCGCTGCCGACCGCGCCTCGCGACCCGGACCGGCTGGTGGAGCTCTCGGAGCGGTGGGGGCTGGACAGCTCGCTCAACCGGGTCCTGGCCGCGCTGGCCGCGGCCCGGACGTGACCTAGAGCGCAGCGAGCTCGAAGTGCATCGGGTCGGGTCGCCGCCAGTTCCCGCCCCAGGCGAACCCCCACCGGCCGAAGATGTCCACGATCCGCGGATCCATTCGACCTGCGGAGCCGAGCGGGTTCTCGCTGACGTTGAGATCCACCGCGATGCCCCACGTGTGCAGCGAAAGCCCGCGGGACGGGTCCCGGTCGATGAACCTTGGCACGTAACAACCGCCGAAGTCGTCCGGGTTGATCGATCCCGCTAGCCCTGCCCGCTCCGTCTCGGCCAGTGCGCCTTGCAGCTGGGGCAGGAGCACCC
>JBOGDY010000553.1:0-1813 GCA_050742955.1 Actinomycetes bacterium
GGCCACGGCTGCAGCGGCGGCCCCCGCCGCCGGGCCGAGCGCCGCGGGTGGCTGCTGCGGCGGCGGCTGCTGCGCCTGACGGCAAGATCATTCCTCTCTTCAAGGATGGAATGGGGCTTTCCGCGCAGGACACGCCGGCCGCCCGCGGCGTGTCTCGGTGGAATGTCCCATTTCGATCATGGGGCGACACCGTGGTGACCCTCTAGCCTGAGGGGGACGAGAGGAGCCGGGATGCAGGCGTTCACCACGGCGGCCGTGCAGGTCGCGCCGCTGCCCGGGCCGCTCACCGCCGAGACGGTGAAGGGCAACCTGGCCAAGCTCGCGGACTGGGTGCAGCGCTGTGTCGACGCGACCGGGGCCGAGCTCGTCGTACTGCCCGAGTCGGCGACCACCGGCTTCACCCCCGCGCTCGCGGCCGACGCCCTCTGGGACCTGGTCTCCGAGATCCCCGGGCCGGTCACGGAGCCGATCCAGGAGGTCGCGCGGAGGCTCGGGGTTCACGTGGTGCTCGGCACCTACGAACGCGGCCCGCAGCGGGGCGTGGTCTACAACGCCGCCGTGCACGTGGGCCGCGACGGTCAGGTCGGCGGCGTCTACCGCAAGACCCATCCGTTCTGCACCGAGATGGTGTCCCGCGGCGGTTGGGTCACCCCGGGCGACGAGGTGTGCGTGGTCGAGACCGACATCGGGCGGATCGGCCTCATCATCTGCTTCGACGGCGACTACCCCGAGCTGTCCCGCATCACCGCCGTCCGCGGGGCAGAGGTCATCGTTCGTCCCTCGGCCCTGCTCCGGTCGGCCGACATCTGGGAGCTCACCAACCGGGCGCGGGCCTACGACAACCACGTCTACGTGGTCGGGGCCAACGCGACCGGGGCCGACCCCGCGGGTGTCCTCTACTTCGGCAACTCGATGGTCGTCACCCCCGTCGCCGAGGTGGTGGCCCGCGCCTCCACCCACGAGTGCTGGGTCTCGGCCCGGCTCGACCCGGCGTCCGCGATGGCCTCGCTCACCCCCGGCTCGAGCGTGCCGCAGGTCTTCGACCACCTGGCCGACCGCAACCTGGAGCTGATCCGCCGATACGCCGACGACCTGCTCCGCCCGGCCGCCACCTCCTTCCCGCACAAGGCGCCGGACGGGGAGATCGTCGACTAGGTGGCGAAGTCTGCGGCCATCGTCGGCACACCGGGGTGGACCAGCTGGATCCTCGCGATGTCACCGACGCGGACGTCCGAGGTCCAACCCCATGAGCCCTTGCCCCCGACGATCCGGCACCGTCCGACGTCGATGGTCCGCTGGTCGGTCGTCACGAGCTGCACGCGGTAGTCGCCCGACGACGGTGCGGACTTGATCGTGACGAACACCCACGACGGGCTGCCCTCGTAGGCGAAAGCGTGCCCGGCGTAGGGCTCGTCGGTGCTGGTGATGTGCGCTGCGGCGAAGTACTGCCCGTCGGCGACGGCCAGCGTCTGCCGGTAGGAGTGCGCCAGGTCCCGGTCGTCGGCGGTCTGCCACCAGACGAGCCCGCCGGCGAGCAGGGCCCCGATCAGCGAGGCGGCCGCGGCGAGAATGACGGGGGAGCGCCGGGACCGGGCCCTGGGCCGGGCCTCGACCGCGGCCAGGACCGCGTTCTCGAAGCCGGGCGACGGCTCGTGCTCGGGTGCCAGCAGGACCAGCTCGTCGACGACGGTGGTCATCTCGTCGAGCTGCTGCCGGCAGGCCGCACACCCGGCCAGGTGGGTCAGCGCCCGAGCCCGCTCGTCGCCCGCCGCGACACCGGTCGCCAGCTCGGGCAGCAGGTCGCGCACCTCGG
>JBOGDY010000554.1:0-1812 GCA_050742955.1 Actinomycetes bacterium
CGACCTGGACGACCTGCAGGTCACGGTGGAGGCGAGCCTGGGGGTCGCGACATCGGTGGTGGGCATCGAGCCCTCCGACCTGCTGCGGCAGGCCGACCTCGCGATGTACGCCGCCAAAACCCGGCGTACCGGGGTCGAGAGCTACCGCCGGGAGCTCGACGCCGGGCACCCGCAGCGGCTCACGCTGCTGACCGAGCTGAAGGCGGCCATCACGAACGGCGCGCTCACGGTGCACTTCCAGCCCAAGGTCCGCCTGCGCGACGGAGCCGTCATCGGCGCCGAGGCGCTGGTGCGCTGGATCCACCCGCAGCGCGGGGTGATCCGGCCGGACGAGTTCATCCCGGTCGCCGAGCACAGCGGCCTTCTCACGCCCCTCACGTTCACCGTGCTGCGACAGTCGCTCGACGCCTGCGAGTCCTGGCGTCGGGCCGGCTGGCCGCTGGGCGTCGCGGTCAACATCTCGCCGCGCAGCCTGCAGGACCCCTCCTTCGTCGACGAGGTCGCCCGTGCGCTGGCCGCGGTCGAGGTCCCCGCGTCCGCGGTCACGCTGGAGATCACCGAGTCGAGCCTGATGACCGACCCGGAGCGCGCGATCGAGGCTCTGCAGCGGTTGCGGTCGCTCGGGCTCCGGCTCTCCATCGACGACCTCGGTACGGGCTACTCGTCCCTGGCGTACCTGCAGCGGCTCCCTGTCTCGGAGGTCAAGATCGACCGGTCCTTCCTGCAGCCGGGTGAAAGCGACGCCGACTCGTGGGCCATCGTCGGCGCCATCGTGGACCTCGGCCAGCGGCTCGGTCGGGACGTGGTCGCCGAGGGCGTCGAGGACGAGGCGACCTGGCGCGCGCTGCAGAAGGTGGGCTGCGACTCGGCCCAGGGCTACTGGATGAGCCGACCGCTGCCGAACCCGGACTTCCTGCCCTGGCTCGAGCAGTGGCGACCGGCCGGACTGTCGCCGTTGCGCGCGCTGCGCTGAGCCGGACCGTTCTCTAGTCGGTGCGCTTGACGGCGGCGAGCAGGCCGTCGCCGCACGGCAGCAGGGCGCCCACCAGGCGCTCGTCGTCCCGCACGGCCTTGCCCAGCTCGCGGATCGCGGTCGTGGTCTCGTCGCGTTGGGCCGGGTCCGCGACCCGGTCATGCCACAGCGCGTTGTCGAAGACGACGAGGCCGCCGGGCCGCAGCAGTCGCACGGCCTGTTCGAGGTAGTCGGCGTACTCGGTCTTGTCGGCGTCGCAGAAGACAAGGTCGTATCCACCGTCGGTCAGGCGCGGCAGCACGTCCAGCGCCTGACCGGAGATCAGCCGGATCCGGTTACCGGCCACGGCGGCCTCGGCGAAGGTCTCCCGGGCGGCCCGGTGGTGCTCGGGCTCCACGTCGATGGTCGTCAGCACGCCGTCGGGGCGCATGCCCCGCAGCAGCCACAGGGAGCCGACGCCGGCCCCGGTGCCGACCTCCACCACGGACCGGGCGGAGATGGTCGCGGCCAGCAGCCGCAACGCCGCGCCCGCGCCCGGCAGGACCGGGACGCAGCCCAGCTCCTCCGCCTTCGCCCGTGCGGTCGTGAGCACCTCGTCCTCGGCGATGAACTCGTCGGCATAGGCCAAGCTGGCCTGCAGGTTCGCGCTGATGGCTGCCTCCTGGATGCACCGGCCGAGCTGGGTCGCCGGGACGGTCTCGGCACGCGGCGGCTGCCCGCCGGACGCGTCGGCGAGCCTATCGGTACCGGCGGCGCCCACCCGGCCGCGACGCGGCACGCGACCGGCTGGTCGACGACGGAACTCGGGCCCCCGCGGGGGCGTTGGCTGGGGACAGAGG
>JBOGDY010000555.1:0-1798 GCA_050742955.1 Actinomycetes bacterium
ACCCCGAGCTGGTCGGCGCCCACGACCGCGGGCTGCGGGTGTTGCACCGCGCTGGGGCGCTCGCCTCGGTGATGTCCGGGCGGCGCGCGGTCGCTGTGGCGGGCACCCACGGCAAGACCACCACGACGTCGCTGCTGACCGTCGCGATCCAGCACTGCGGGGCCGACCCGTCCTTCGCCATCGGCGGCAACCTCAACGAGTCCGGCGCCAACGCCCACAACGGCTCGGGCGACGTGTTCGTCGCCGAGGCCGACGAGAGCGACGGCTCGTTCCTGCTCTACTCGCCGTTCGCGGCCATCGTCACGAACGTCGAGCCCGACCACCTCGACCACTACGGCACGCCCGAGGCGGTCGAGGAGGCGTTCGACCGGTTCGCCGACCGGGTGCTGCCCGGCGGGTTCCTCGTCACCTGCGCCGACGACCCCGGTGCCCGCCGGCTGGCCGACGCGGCGCGCGGGCGTGGCGTCGACGTGCGCCTGTACGGCGAGGCCGTCGACGCCGACCTGCGGCTGGTCGACCTGCGCATGCGCGGGCTGGGCTCGTCGTTCGAGGCGGTGGCGCGGGGCCGGCGGCTGGGCCGGGTCGACCTGCGGCTGCCCGGCCGGCACAACGCGCTCGACGCGGCGGCCGCGCTGGCGGTCGGGCTGTGGCTCGGCTTCCCGGTCGAGCGGCTGCGTGAGGGGCTGCACAGCTTCACCGGTACCCGCCGGCGGTTCGAGCACAAGGGCACCGTGGGCGGGGTCCGGGTCTACGACAGCTACGCCCATCACCCGACCGAGCTGGCCGCCGACCTGCGGGCGGCGCGCGACGTCGCGGACGGCGGGCGGGTCGTGACCGTGTTCCAGCCGCACCTGTTCAGCCGGACCAGGTTCTTCGCCGCCGAGTTCGGTGCGGCGCTGGGCCTGGCCGACGAGGTGGTGGTGATGGACGTCTACGCCGCCCGCGAGGACCCGGAGCCCGGCGTCACCGGCGCACTGGTCGCCAGCGCTGTCCCGCTGCCGCCGCAGCACGTCGTCTACGAGCCGTCGTGGTCGGCCGTGGCCGGGCACCTGGCCGGGCGGGCCAAGCCGGGCGACCTGGTGCTGACCTGCGGTGCCGGCGACGTGACGATGATCGGCCCCGAGGTGCTGGCCCGGCTCGCGGAGGCCCTGCCGTGACGGTCTCGACCACGTTCGGGGGGCGGTTCGCCCGCCGGGTCCGGGCCCGGCGCTGGTCCCGGGTGCGGCTGCTGCTGGTGACCAGCGGCGTGCTCGCGGTCGGTGCCGCGGCGGTGTGGGTGGTGATGTTCTCGACGGTGCTCGGGGTCCGGTCCGTGTCGGTGGTCGGCGTGGGCCGGCTCTCCGCCGACCAGGTCGCGCGGGCCGCCGCCATCGAGCCCGGCACACCGCTGGCCCGGCTGGACACCGCCCGGGTGGTGCGGCGGGTGAGCGCGTTGCCCGCGGTCGGGCGGGCGTCGGTGTCGCGGCGCTGGCCCCGGGCGGTCGAGGTCACGGTCGTGGAGCGGGTGCCGGCGGCGGTCCGGGCGCGGGGCTCGTCGTGGCAGCTGGTGGACGCGTCGGGGGTGGGCTTCGACCTGGTAGGCAGGCGGCCGGCAGGGCTGCCGACCGTCAGCGCCCCGGACGACGCGGGCGCCCCGGCGCTGGCCGCCGCCCTGCGGGTGCTCGCCAGCCTGCCCCCGGCGGTCCGCGGCCAGGTCGCCGAGGTCCGGGCGGCGGGGCCGGAGCAGGTCCGGCTGCAGCTGAGCCGGCACCGGACCGTCATCTGGGGCCGGTCCGAGCGCGACGCCCGCAAGGCGTCG
>JBOGDY010000556.1:0-1796 GCA_050742955.1 Actinomycetes bacterium
CGCCAGGACGCCTACGGCGATCGCGGCGCCCAGCAGGTCGCGCCGTCCGGGGACGTTGTCGTCGGGCCAGAAGGTGCCGAAGATCGGGGTCATGAGTGGCTGCGGTGCCACCGTCGTCGGTGCGGGAGCAGACTGCTCGCTGGGCGATGCGGTCACGGACACCGTGGTGCCTCCTGGTGGTGGCGGGCGGTCGGTGGTCAGGGGCGTCGCGGCGTCGGCGCGCAGCGGCAGGTCGACCACGACCCTGGCGCCGACCGACCCGGGCTCGGGGTCGATGAACCGGATCGATCCGCCGTGCAGCTCGGCCACCCAGCGTGCGATGGCCAGGCCGAGACCGGTGCCTCCCCCTGTGACGGAACCTTCGGGTTCGATGAGGGTGCCGAAGCGCTCGAAGACGCGCTCGCGGTCGTCGGCCTGCACGCCAGGTCCGGAGTCGGTCACCTCGAGCGACCACGTGCTCTCACCGGCGGAGGCCGCCACGGTCACCACGCCACCCGCTGGGCTGTGCCGGGCGGCATTGTCGAGCAGGTTGGTCATGAGCTGGCGCAGTCGCGCTGGGTCGGCCCGCACGATGAGCTTGCCGGGGGCCGATACGGCGTACGTGACGCCCCGGATGTGCGGAGCACCGGTGTCGACGAGGTCGTCGAGAAAGGCGGCGACGTCGATGTCCGCGAGCCGCAGAGTTGCAACTCCTGCGTCGACGCGCGACAGGTCGAGGAGATCGTCGATGAGGCCGCCGAGCCGGCGGGCCTCGTCGAGCACCCCGGTCAGGGTGTCCTCGTCGGGCTCCTCGACGCCGTCGGCAAGGTTCTCCAGACGCGCGGTGAGCGCAGCCACCGGGGTCCGCAGCTCGTGCGACACGGTCGCGACCAGCTCCCTGCGCTCCGCATCGACGTGGCCGAGGTCGGCGGCCATCTGGTTGAAGGTGCGGGCCAGCTCACCGACCTCGTCGCCCGCGGATGCGTCGACGCGGCCCGAGTAGTCACCCTGCGCCATCCGGCGCGCCACCTCGGTCATCTGGCGCAACGGGCTCGTCATGCCAGCCGCGAGGAGCTGGGTCACGCCGAGTGCGACAGCAATCGTCACCGGCAGGGCCAACCACGGGGTCACGCCCCCGGCCGAGCCGAGCGTCCCGACGATCGCGGCGACGACCACGCTCGCGGCGACCAAGAGCCCGAGCTTCACCTTGATCGAGGTGACCCGGACCAGCGGCTCGGCGGTCATGGCGTCTCCAGGGCGTAGCCGACGCCGTGGACCGTACGGACACGCTCGGCACCGAGCTTGGCCCGCAGCGCCTTGACGTGGCTGTCGACCGTGCGGGTGCCAGACGCGTCGGGCCAGTCCCACACCTCGGCCAGCAGCCGCTCGCGGGTCAGCACCTGGCCGGGCTCTCCGGCGAGACAGACGAGCAGGTCGAACTCCGTCGGCGTCAGGTGCACCTCGGCGCCCGCCACGTCGACCCGGCGGGTGCCGGTGTCGACCCGCAGATCGCCGAGAGAGAGCACGTCGGCCGGCTGGGCCGCGAGCACCCCGGCCCGCTCCACCCGCCGCAGCAGCGCGGCGATCCGCGCCACCAGCTCCCGCATCCCGAACGGTTTGGTGAGGTAGTCGTCGGCGCCCACCGCGAGACCGGCCAAGATGTCGGACTCGTCGTCGCGCGCGGTCAGCATCAGCACCGGAACCGGGCGGGTGGCCTGCACACGGCGGCACACCTCCAACCCGTCGTAGCCGGGCAGCATGACGTCGAGGACCAGCACGTCGGGCCGGCCGTCGGTGGCCGCCGCCACGGCCGTGGG
>JBOGDY010000557.1:0-1783 GCA_050742955.1 Actinomycetes bacterium
CACCAGTCCCACACCCTCCGCGCAGCCGGCGACCCCCCCGCCCGCCCGGGTCGACGCGGCGGCCGCGTTCGCCACGGTCCGCCTCCTCGCCGGTGTGATCGGTCCCCGCGAGACCACGTCGGCGTCCTACCGCCGGGCCGCCGCCGAGGTCGTGGATCGGTTCACCGACCTGGGCTACGACGTGGTCCGGCAGCGGTTCCGGGTGCCGGCCGGGGTCTCGTGGGGGGTCGACGTGCCGGCGGGCGGCACGGCCAACGTGGTGGCCACGCCCGGCGGCTTCGACCCGCGGCAGCCGCACCTGCTGGTCGGGGCGCACCTCGACACGGTGCCGCAGGCGCCCGGCGCCGAGGACAACGCCAGCGGCGTCGCGGTGCTGCTCGACCTGGCCCGGCTGGCGGCCGAGCATCCGACGCGGCGCCCGGTGGTGTTCGTGGCCTTCGGTGCCGAGGAGCCGCGGGGACCGGGCGACGACCAGCACCACTACGGGTCTCGCGCCTATGTCGACGCCACGCCGGCCGCCCAGCGACGCGCACTGGACGGGATGGTCTCCCTCGACCGGGTCGGGACCGGGTCGACTGTGCCGGTGTGCACCGGCGGGCTCTCTCCCCGGGACGTGCAGCGCGCCCTGCTGCGTGGTGCTCGCCGGGTCGGCGTGCCCTCCCGCGCCTGCGACAACCGGACCAGCGACCACTGGCCGTTCGAGAAGGCGGGGGAGACGGTCGCCCGGGTCGGCGGTAACGACTACGCGGCCTACCACTCGGAGCGTGACCGCCCGGCCGTGGTACGGCCACGGCAGCTGGAGCGCACCGGCGCGCTCGTATGGGAGTGGCTCACTGGGTGAGTCCGTATTCGGGACTCACCGGCTTCCCTTGACCTTCGCCCCTGCGGGGTGGTTCTTGGTTGCCGTCCGAGCGCCACACATCCTGGGGTGTGGTCTTGTCTCGGTTCCGACCCAGGGCCCAGGACTGCAGGGTGGCGATCGGCTCTTCCCCGGCCCATCCGGGTGCGGACACGTGACGGGTGTCAGGCGGCTACCTGCGGTGGCGGTGAAACCTTCGGGTCCTCCCTCGGGGGGTGCCGGGCGAGGTTGACCGCGGCGTTGACGTCCCGGTCGATGACCAGCCCGCATCCGTGCGGGCCGTCGCAGGCGTAGACCCGGTCGCCCAGGGTCAGGTCGGCCTTGAGGTTCCCGCAGCTGGAGCAGGTCTTGCTGGAGGGGAACCACCGGTCGGCGACGGCCAGCTCGGTGCCGTGCCAGGCGGTCTTGTACGCCAGCTGCCGGCGCAGCTCCCTGAACGCCGCGTCGGAGACGACCCGGGCCAGCCGGCGGTTGGCGAGCATGCCAGCGGCGTTGAGGTCCTCGATGACCAGACTTGTGTAGCCGCGGGCGAGCTCGGCGGTGAGCCGGTGCAGCAGGGCGCTGCGGAGTGCGGCGACCCGGGCGTGGATGCGGCCCAGACGTCGTGCCGCCTTGCGCCGGCCGGTCGAGTTCTTCTTGGTTCTCGAGTACCTCTTGTTGGCCAGCTTCAGGCGTGCCTGGGCGTGCTGGAGCGCTTTCACCCCCTCCACGGCCCCCAGCACACGACCGGTCTCGTCGGCGACGACGGCGAGGGTCCTCACCCCGAGGTCGACCCCCACCCGCGGCTGGTGACGCCCGCTGCCCGGGCGGGTGTCGCGGCGCGGGTGGTGCAGCTCGGCGGCGACACCGGTGACCGCGACAACCCACCGGCCGCGCTCGAACCGGAATGCCGCGGCGTACGCGTGGAACCGGCCCTGCTCAAGC
>JBOGDY010000558.1:0-1781 GCA_050742955.1 Actinomycetes bacterium
GGAGCGCTACGGACTGCTCGTGCTGCTGCGGCTCGTCGCCCGGGTGACGCGGCTGCCCCTCATCGCCACCGGCGGCATCGTCGACGGGGCGAGCGTCGCCGCCGTACTCGTGGCCGGTGCCCACGCCGCTCAGCTGGGCACCGCCTTCCTGCGCTGCCCGGAGGCCGGCACCGGCGCCGTGCACCGGGCCGCGCTCGCAGAGCGCCGTCCCACCGCGCTGACGCGGGCCTTCACGGGGCGCACCGCGCGCGGGCTGGTCAACCGGTTCATGGTGGAGCACAGCGCAACCGCCCCGGTGGCCTACCCGCAGGTGCACCACCTGACCAGCCCGCTGCGGGCCGCGGCCCGGGACCGGCAGGACCCCGACGGCGTCAACCTGTGGGCCGGGCAGGGCTACCGGCTGGCCGAGGCGGTTGCGGCCGGCGACCTCGTCCGGCGACTGGCCGATGACGCCGCAGCGTCCCTGCGGCGAGCTAGCATCGACAGGAACGCACCACCTGTCGGCTGAGAGGTGCCCATGCGGCGGATGCTGATCCTGTTGTTGGTGTCCGCGGCGGCGCTTGCCGGATGTGGCGGCGAGGGCGCGCCCGCGATGAAGGACGCGGCGGGCGCGGCGACCTCGTCGCCTGCAGCATCGTCGCCGGTCGACTCGCCGACGAGCCCTCCGACCGAGGCCGCGGCGACCGGCACGCTGGTGAAGACCGCGGACAGCGACTTCGGCACGATGCTCTTCGACGAGACCGGCCAGGCGATCTACCTGTTCGACAAGGAGAAGACCGATCGCGCCGAGTGCTACGACGCGTGCGCCGATGCCTGGCCGCCGGTGCTCACGGACGGGGACCCTCGCGGGGCCGGGGACGTGAGGTCGTCGCTGCTGGGCACGACCCGGCGTACGGATGGCTCCACGCAGGTGACCTACGGCGGACACCCGCTCTACTTCTACGCCCACGAAGGCAGGAACCAGGTGCTCTGCCACAACGTCAGCGAGTTCGGAGGTCTGTGGCTCGTGGTGACACCGAGCGGAGAGCCGGCGGCCTGACACGGGCCGGTGACAGAGCCGGAGGCGCCCCCCTAGCCGCGGCGAGCGACCCGCAGGATCATCCCGTCGTTGCCGGTCGTCACGACCAACCCGTTGCGCCTGAGCCGGGTGCGGTCCGACCGCTTGGCGTCCGGCTGCACCTCCTGCGGGTCCTCGAGGACGGCGCGGATGTGGGCCTCGCTGACGTTCATTCCGGTCGCGGCCCGTCGGGCGCCCTTGAGCATCCGCAGGCCGCTCGATCCGGCAGGCGTTGTCCCCCGACCACGGCCGTGGCCGTCATCGGGAGGCGATGTAGGTGACGGAGGGGCCTGGAACAGCAGGGTCGTGCTACTGGGTGAGCTCGGCATGTGTCCTCCTACTTGTGGCGGTAGACGAGCCGGCCACGGGTGAGGTCATAGGGGCTCAGCTCCACGACGACCTTGTCCTCCAGGAGGACCCGGATGTAGTGGCGACGCATCTTGCCCGAGAGGTGGGCGAGCACCTTGTGCCCGTTGGTCAGGTCGACGCGGAAGTACCCGTTGGGCAACGCCTCGGTGACGGTGCCTTCGACGTCTATGCCGTCCTTCGACATGTGCATCCTTTCGTGCGATGGTCCCGCGGCAAGCCAATGACCCTTGGCGCGACGGGCTGGGGGTCGGTCGGCGACGCATGTGTGAGCTTGCAACATCGCCGCAGAGCCGGAATGCGTGACGGCCCTCACAGACGGGCCGCCGACTGTTCCCGGAACAAATGGTCAACCGCT
>JBOGDY010000559.1:0-1780 GCA_050742955.1 Actinomycetes bacterium
GACGGCTCCCCGTTCCTGGCGCTCGGATCTCCGGGCGGATCGACGATCATCACCACCGTCCTGCAGATGCTGGTCAACCGGGTCGACCTCGGGATGACCCTCCCGCAGGCGCTCGCCGAGCCACGGGCCACCCAGCGCAACACCGCCAGCGTGCAGGCCGAGCCGACGTTCGACCCGGCGGCGAAGGCGGCGCTGCAGGCGCTCGGGCACACGTTCACCGTGACCCCACCGCCCGGTGAGATCGGGGCGGCCACCGGCATCGAGCTCCTCGACGACGGCCGGTTCCTGGCCGCCGCCGAGCCGGTGCGGCGGGGCGGTGGCAGCGCCGGGGTGGTGACTCCCTGACCCGCGGACTTGTCAGGCTCTCGCGCGGTGGAAACCTCGCCAGAGCCTGACAAGTCGGGGGTGTACGTACGATCGAGGGGTGAGCGGCGTCCGGTTCGTCAAGGGGCACGGCACCGAGAACGACTTCGTGCTGCTGCCCGACCCCGAGCGCGCCCTCGACCTGACACCCCGGCTGGCGGCCGCGATCTGCGACCGCCGGGCCGGGGTCGGCGGCGACGGCGTGCTGCGGCTCGTGCTGGCCACGGCCGACCCCGAGGGCGCGCCCATGTCGGACCGGGCCCGGTGGTTCATGGACTACCGCAACGCTGACGGCTCGGTCGCCGAGATGTGCGGCAACGGCGTGCGGGTGGTCGCCCGTTACCTGGTCGATGCCGGGCTGGAGCAGCCGGGTGCGTTCGGCGTCGCCACCCGCGACGGCGTCAAGGCGGTGCGGCTCGGTGAGACCGGCGACGTCACCGTCGACATGGGCGTCGCGTCCTTCCCCGGGCCGGCCGGGGTGAAGGTGAGCGTCCCGGGCCGGTCCTGGCCCGCTACGAGCGTCGACATGGGCAACCCGCACGCCGTCTGCTTCGTCGACGACCTCGACGAGGCCGGTGACCTGATCGAGGTCCCGCACGTCGACCCGGCATTCACCGGCGGCGTCAACGTCGAGTTCGTGGTCGCACGTGGCGACCGGCACGTCGCGATGCGGGTGCACGAGCGAGGAGTGGGTGAGACCCGGTCCTGCGGCACCGGCGCGTGCGCGGTGATGGTGGCCGCGGCGCGGCGGGACGGGATCGCTCCCCCCTCGTCGTACGTCGTGGACGTGCCCGGCGGGAGCCTCGTCGTCACCGAGCGGGCGGACGGTCGCGTCGAGCTGACCGGCCCCGCTGTCCTGGTCGCCGAGGGCGAGCTGCAGCCCCAGTGGCTGGCCGTGCGCCGGTGATGTCGGGAAACACCGGTGCCGGGACGCGCCCGGTCGTGTCACCCTGGACGCGATGACTGCCGACGACATCCCCCGCTACGACACCGACCCCCGTGATCACGACGGGGAGCAGCTCGACCTCGCCGACCGCCAGGCGCTGCGGCGCGTGGGCGGCCTCTCGACCGAGCTGCAGGACGTCACCGAGGTCGAGTACCGCCAGCTGCGCCTCGAACGGGTCGTGCTCATCGGGGTCTGGACCGAAGGCGGCGTCCGCGACGCCGAGAACTCCCTGGCCGAGCTCGCCGCCCTGGCCGAGACCGCCGGGTCGCACGTGCTCGAGGGGCTGATCCAGCGGCGCGACCGGCCCGACCCGGCGACCTACGTCGGCTCCGGCAAGGCACGCGAGCTGCGCGACATCGTCGTCGCCGAGGGCGCCGACACGGTGATCTGCGACGGCGAGCTCACCCCCGGTCAGCTGCGCCAGCTCGAGGAGGTCGTGAAGGTCAAGGTCATCGACCGCACCGCGCTGAT
>JBOGDY010000560.1:0-1777 GCA_050742955.1 Actinomycetes bacterium
GGTGGCGGGCGGTCGCTGGGGCAGCTGGACCGCTACGTCGAGCCGCGCCACGTCGGCGGCAGCCTCGTCGGGGAGGCGACGTTCCAGGTGCCGGGAGACCTGCCGCTGGGCTGGCACCGGGTCGTGGCCCGCAGCGGCGAGACGTCCTCAGCGGCGCCGCTGGTCGTGACCCCGCCGTACGTAGGTGTGCCGGAGGACCTGGCCGGTCAGGTGTGGGGCTTCATGACCCAGCTCTACTCGGTGCGCTCCCGCTCCTCGTGGGGGCACGGCGACCTGGCCGACCTGGCCGAGCTGTGCCGGTGGAGCGCCGAGCAGCTCGGGGCCGGCTACCTGCTCGTCAACCCCCTGCACGCCACGTCCCCGACGCCGCCGCTCGAGGCCTCGCCGTACCTGCCCGCCACCCGGCGCTTCGTGAGCCCCCTCTACCTGCGCGTCGAGGACGTGCCGGAGTTCGCCGACCTGTCCGGTGCGGCGCGGGCCGACATCGGACGGTCCGCAGCGCAGGCGCGGTCGGTCGACCAGGCCGACAGCCGGCTGGACCGCGACGCGGTGTGGGAGGCCAAGCGCGCGGCCCTGGCCCTGGTGCACGGGGTGCCCCGATCGCCCGGACGGCAGGCCGCCTACGAGCGGTTCGTGCAGGTCGAGGGGGACGGGCTGACGGACTTCGCGACCTGGTGCGCCCTGGCCGAGGAGCACGGGCCGGTGTGGGACGACTGGCCGGTGGCGCTGAGGGCGCCGCACGGCCGGGCGGTGGCCGAGGCCCGCGAGCGGCTCGCAGAGCGGGTCGACTTCTACCGCTGGCTGCAGTGGGTGGCCGACGAGCAGCTCGGGGCCGCCCAGCGGACGGCGCGCTCCGCGGGGATGCCGCTCGGGGTCGTGCACGACCTCGCCGTCGGTGTGCACCGCCACGGGGCCGACACCTGGGCGCTGCAGGACGTCATGGCCCGCGGGGTGACGGTCGGCGCGCCGCCCGACGCCTTCAACCAGCAGGGCCAGGACTGGTCGCAGCCGCCATGGCGCCCGGACCGGCTGGCCGAGGCCGGCTACGGGCCCTACCGCGACATGCTGCGCACGATCCTGCGGCACGCCGGTGGCATCCGGGTCGACCACGTCATCGGCCTGTTCCGGCTGTGGTGGGTCCCCGAGGGTGCCTCGCCGGCGGCCGGGACGTATGTCAGGTTCGACCACGAGGCGCTCGTCGGGATCCTGGCGCTCGAGGCATGGCGGGCCGGTGCGGTCGTCGTCGGCGAGGACCTGGGCACCGTGGAGCCGTGGGTCCGCGACTACCTCGCGCAGCGCGGCATCCTGGGCACCTCGATCCTGTGGTGGGAGCGGGACGCGCAGGGTCGCCCACTGCCCCCCGAGCGGTGGCGCGAGCTGTGCCTGGCCACGGTGACCACCCACGACCTGCCCCCCACCGCGGGCTACCTGCGGGCCGAGCACGTGCGGATCCGGGACGAGCTCGGCCTGCTGACCCGGCCCGTGGAGGAGGAGCGCCGCGTCGACGCCGAGGCCCGTGCCGAGTGGCTGTCCGTGCTGGTGAGCCGGGGCCTCCTCGACGCCGGCGCCGACATCGAGTCCGACGAACAGGCGATGGTCGAGGCGCTCCACCGCGCACTGGCCGCCACGCCCAGCCGGCTGCTGGGGGTCGCGCTCACCGATGCGGTGGGGGACCGGCGCGCCATGAACCAGCCCGGCACCGACGACGAGTGGCCCAACTGGCGCTTCCCGCTCGCCGACGGCTCCGGCACCCCGGTGCTGCTGGAGGACCTGGTGG
>JBOGDY010000561.1:0-1776 GCA_050742955.1 Actinomycetes bacterium
GTCGGGCAGCACGACAGCGTGGTTCTTGGCGCCGCCGAGCGCCTGCACGCGCTTCCCGGCGGCACCGGCCCGCCCGTGGATGTAGCGCGCGACCGGCGTCGACCCGACGAACGACACGGCCCGGATCGCCGGGTGGTCGAGGATCGCGTCGACCGCGACCTTGTCGCCGTGCACCACGTTGAACACACCAGACGGCAGCCCGGCGTCGGCGTAGAGCTGGGCCATGAGGTTCGACGTCGACGGGTCACGCTCGCTGGGCTTGAGGACGAACGTGTTGCCGGTCGCGATCGCGATGGGGTGCATCCACATCGGGACCATGGCCGGGAAGTTGAACGGGGTGATGCCGGCGACCACACCCAGCGGCTGGCGGAACGAGTAGGAGTCGACGTCCGTCGACACCTGCTCGGAGAACTCGCCCTTGAGCAGCTGGGGGATGCCGCACGCGAACTCCACGACCTCCATGCCCCGGACGACCTCGCCCTTGGCGTCGGACACCGTCTTGCCGTGCTCGTCGGAGATGATGTGGGCCACGTCGTCGAGGTGCCGTTCGACTAGCTCGCGGAACTTGAACATCACACGGGCGCGGCGCACGACCCCGGCGTCGCGCCACTCCTCGAACGCCTTCGCCGCGGCCTGCACGGCCGCGTCCACGTCGGCGGGCTCGGCCAGCAGTACCTGCGCCTGCTGGGCCCCGGTGGCCGGGTTCCACACCGGCGCGGTACGGGTCGAGGAGGCAGATGTCTCGCCCCCGCCGATCCAGTGCTCGATGGTCCTCATGGGTGGTGCTCCCTCTCAGAGGTGGGTGCGCTGGGCGCGCTTGGCCTCGTCGTAGGCCGCGCGTGCGGCCTGGGTCGTGTTCAGCTCGGACACCTCCGCAACCGGAACGTCCCACCAGGACCCGCTGCCAGGTGCGGGAACCAGCGGGTCGGTCTCGACGTGGACCACGGTCGTCCGGTCGGACCCGCGGGCCTTGACCAGTGCCGACCGCAGCTCGTCGATGGTCCGGGCCCGCAGCACGTCCGCGCCGAGGCTCTCGGCGTTGGCGGCCAGGTCGACCGGGACGATGTCACCGTCGAGCCGGCCCCCGGCCGAGCGCATCCGGTACTGCGTCCCGAACCGCTGCGACCCCACCGACTCGGACAGGTCGCCGATCGAGGCGAAGCCGTGGTTCTGCACCAGCACGACGACGAGCTTGACGCCCTCCTGGACGGCGGTGACCAGCTCCTGGGCCATCATCAGGTAGGAGCCGTCGCCGACCATCACGAAGACCTCACGGTCCGGGGCCGCCAGCTTCACCCCCAGACCGCCCGCGATCTCGTAGCCCATGCAGGAGTACCCGTACTCCACGTGGTAGCCCTTGGGGTCCCGGGTGCGCCAGAGCTTGTGCAGGTCTCCGGGCATCGACCCGGCCGCGCACACCACCACGTCCCGCGGCTCGCTCACCTCGTTGACCGCCCCGAGCACCTCCGACTGGGCAGGCAGTGGCCGGTGCCCCAGGTGGTAGGCGTCCTCCACCACCCGGTCCCACTCGGCGGCCAGCCGGGTCGCCCGCGCCCGGTAGTCGTGCTCGACCGACCAGCCGGACAGCGCGTCCATCAACGCCTCCAAGGTGGAGCGGGCGTCCGCGACGACAGACACGCCCGCCAGCTTGGCGGCGTCGAAGGCCGCGACGTTGACGTTGACGAACCGCACGTCGTCCCCCGCGAAGGCGCTGCTCGAGGCGGTGGTGAAGTCGCTCCACCTGGTGCCGACGCCGATGACCAGGTCGGCCTCGCG
>JBOGDY010000562.1:0-1772 GCA_050742955.1 Actinomycetes bacterium
CGTCGGCGTCGCCGTCGCCGGTGTAGCCCAGCTGCACGATCTTGGTGCCGGCCCCGATGAGGCGGCGCAGCACCGCGGTCTCGCGCACGATCCGGGCGTAGTAGCCGGCGTTGGCCGCGGTCGGCACCGAGGAGACCAGGGTGTGCAGGTAGGGGGCGCCGCCGACCCGCCCGAGCTCGCCCCGCTTCTGCAGCTCGGCGGAGACCGTCACCGCGTCGGCCGGCTCACCGCGGCCGTAGAGGTCGAGCACCGCCTCGTAGACCAGCTCGTGGGCCGGGCGGTAGAAGTCGTGGCCGCGGACCACCTCGACCACGTCGGCGATGGCGTCCTTGGACAGCAGCATGCCGCCGAGCACGGACTGCTCGGCGACGACATCCTGGGGCGGGGTCCGCTCGAACTCGCCGGACGGCGACACGCTGGGGAACTCCGCCACGCTCACGCCTCGAACCCCTCCCGTGTTGGCCGCCGGTGGACGACCGGGCGCCGACCGCCCGAACGACACCGTTGTAGTTCAAGGATGGGACACAACCTGCCCGGTGGCGCACGCAGACGCTATGGCCGTGGACAGCCCGGCCTCAACCGCCCCTGGGGACGAGGGTGTGGGGAGGCCTGTGGACGACGCGAGAGGTGCTGTGCACAGGTTGTGGACGCGCACTGTGAATTTCCCTCGTGCAACCCGTCCCACGCGGTCGCTGGAGTGCCCGTTGTCCGTCCACCGGCTGTGGACAAGAGAAAGTTCGACCGCATGTCTACGATCCGGGCACTATGTCCGATTCGCACCCAGGCCAGGACCGCCGCCGCCCCTGGCGGCCTCGCGTCCGGCACCCCCACGACCGGGAGATCGTGCGTCTCGCGCTGCCCGCGTTCGGCGCCCTGGTGGCCGAGCCACTGTTCCTGCTCACCGACTCGGCGATCGTGGGACACCTCGGCACCCCCCAGCTGGCCGGCCTGGGAGTCGCCGGCGCCCTGCTCGCCACGGTGGTCTCGGTCTGCGTCTTCCTGGCCTACGGCACCACGGCGGCGGTGGCCCGCCGGGTGGGTGCGGGTGACCTGCGGGCCGCCCTCGCGCAGGGCATCGACGGCATCTGGCTGGCCGCCGGCCTCGGCGTCGTCCTCGCCGTCGGGGGCCTGCTGCTGGCCGACCCCTTGGTCGCCGCCTTCGGCACCTCCGAGGTGGCCACGCCGTACGCGTTGACCTACCTGCGGGTCTCGCTGCCCGGCGTACCCGCGATGCTTGTCGTCCTCGCCGCCACCGGAGTGCTACGCGGCCTCCAGGACACCCGCACCCCCCTGGTGGTCGCCGTCGTGGGAGCGGTGGCCAACGTCGTCCTCAACCTGGTCCTGGTCTACCCGGTGGGTCTCGGCATCGCCGGCTCGGCCCTGGGCACCGTCCTCGCCCAGCTCGGCATGGCGGTCGCCTTCACCGTCGTGGTGGTGCGGGGGGCCAGGCGGTACGACGCGCCCCTGCGCCCGCACCTGCGTGGCATCCGCGCCGCCGGCGCCACCGGTGTCCCGCTGCTGCTGCGCACGGTCACGCTGCGCGCGGCCCTGCTCGTCATGACCTACGTGGCCGCGTCCATCGGCACCGCGTCGCTCGCGGCCCACCAGGTGGCCTTCACCATCTGGACGTTCCTCGCGCTGGCCCTTGACGCGGTGGCGATCGCCGGGCAGGCCATCGTCGGCCGCTACCTGGGCGCGAGCGACGCCGCCGGCGCTCGCTCCGCGACCCGGCGGATGGTCGAGTGGGGAGTGGTCGCCGGCATCGTGCTGGG
>JBOGDY010000563.1:0-1757 GCA_050742955.1 Actinomycetes bacterium
GCCAGCACCAGCTCGTCTATCTCGCCGAGCCGGGACGCGCAGAAGTCCTGGTAGCGCTCCGTGTCGAAGTAGTCGTCGGCCAGGGCGCGGTAGTCGGCCAGCTTCTCGGCGTACGAGAGGTCGTCTCTCTCGGCCACCTCGAACCACGGGGCCGGGTCGACGTGGGGCCTCGCCCGCCGGCCGGTGGCGGTGCAGAAGACCGCCCACTTGACCAGCGCCTTCATCGCCCACGGGAAGTAGTAGTGCAGCGACGTGATCGCGACGTCGGGGCAGGCGTTGGCATAGTCGATCGGGTGCACGTCCTCGCCACGGACCAGCGTCTCGCACGAGTTGAACTCCCACCGGAAGAACGCGTTGACGACCCGGCCGATCGTGAGCACCTCGGCCCCGATCTCGGGGGAGAGGAAGTCGTGGGACACCGAGTAGCGGGCGTGCATCGGCTGCTCTGGGTCGAAGTTCATCACCATCGTCTCGGCGCCGATCGACAGTGACCGCGCGAACACGTCATAGCCCTCGACCGACGCCTGCAGGTGCATCAGCATCTCGCCGGACTCGTCGTAGGCGCGGTGCAGCTCGGCCCGGTCCCGGATACGCGACACGCCCACCCATGCGCCCCCGTCGTAGGGCTTCATGAACAGCGGGTAGCCGATCTTGTCGGCGACGGCGTCGAGGTCGAACGCCCGGTTGTAGCGCTCGGCCGTGAAGGCGTACTTCGCGTGGTCGACGGGGTTCTTGTAGGGCACCAGCGCCGTGGCGGGCACCTTGAGGCCCAGCCGCATCATCGCGCAGTAGGCCGCATGCTTCTCCATCGCCTGGAACGCGAACGGCGAGTTGAGCAGGTAGACGCCGTCCATCAGCGCGACCTTCTTCAGCCACTCCCGCGGGTGGTAGTACCAGTAGGCGAGGCGGTCGATGACGAGGTCGTACGACGGGGTGTCGCGCAGGTCGAACGGCTCGATCGTGATGCGCTCCACGTCGTAGCTGTGCTTGTTGCCGGACCCGTCGGTGACCGGCCCGAGCCGGCTGACGATGCCCTCGAACACTCTCGGCCAGTCGTTCTCGGTGCCGAGCAGCAGCCCGAGGCGGTGACGTGCGTCGGTCATGGGCGTCCTCCCGGGACCCATTTCAGCAGAAGCGGGGAAGGTGGTGGGCAAGCTGACGCTGCCACGAGGGCCAGTCGTGCGGGACGTCGTGGCCCCAGACGTCCAGCTCGTGGGAGATGCCCTTGCCGGCCAGCACGCCGGCGAACCGCCGGGTGCTGGGCAGCGCACGGGTCGGGTCGACCTCCCACGACCCCTGGCCGACCACCAGGACCAGGTGCACCCGGGACCGCAGCCACTCCAGGTGGTCGCCGTGCAGGTTGGCGACGTAGTCCATCGGGTTGTGGAAGTAGGTGGCGTCGCCGCGATCGCCCCAGGCGTGCCACTCCGCCGCGTCGTAGGACCCGGACAGGCACAGTGCGAGCGGGAACAGGTCGGCGCGGCGCAGCGCGATGTTGGCCGCGTGGAACGCGCCGAGGCTGCACCCGGCTGCCGCCAGGTCGGTCGGCCCGCCGCAGTCGTCGTGCACGAAGGGCACCACTTGGTCGAGCACCCACCGCTCGTACTCGTCGTGGCGCCGGGCACGCTCCTCCAACGGCAGCGAACGGTCCGCCCAGGTCGCCGCGTCGGCGGAGTCGACGCAGTAGAGCTTCACCCGGCCGGCGTCGAGCATCCACCGGACGGCATCGACCATGCCGTTGTTCTCGAAGTCCCAGG
>JBOGDY010000564.1:0-1756 GCA_050742955.1 Actinomycetes bacterium
GCCGTAGCCGAGCTTGGGCGGTACGACGAGGAGAACCCGGCTGCCCGCCCTGGTGCCGACCAGGGCCTTGTCCCAGCCGGGGATGACCTGGCCGATGCCGATGGGGAACCCCGCGGGCGAACCCCGATCATATGAGTTGTCGAACACCTTGCCCGACTTGTAGATCTGGCCCAGGTAGTCGGCCACCAGCAGGTCACCCTTCTTGACCTTCGGGCCGTCACCCTCCTCGAGCACGTCGGTCTGCAGCTTCTTGCCGGCCTTCACGCCCTTCTCCGCCTTGATCTTCGGCTTGTCACCGTAGTCACCGGACACGGTGGGCAGGCCCTCCTCGGGCTCGTCGCTGCCGGAGCCGCAGGCACTGAGCAGGCCCGCGAGCAGCAGCGGGGCGAGCAGGAGGGAGAGAGGACGGCGCACGGGAGATCAACCTCGCGATAGAGGGGAAGACACGGGGAACGCTCCACGATAACCCCCATTTCGACCTGCCCTGCCACGCGCCGGTGGGGACCCGCAGGTTCACAGGCAGTTCTCAGGAAGGCTCACATGCTCGCGATGAGCTTCTCCACCCGCTCGTCGACGGCCCGGAAGGGGTCCTTGCACAGCACGGTGCGCTGCGCCTGGTCGTTGAGCTTGAGATGGACCCAGTCGACGGTGAAGTCGCGGCGCCGCTCCTGGGCGCGGCGGATGAACTCCCCCCGCAGCCGGGCCCGGGTCGTCTGAGGGGGGATCGACTTCGCCTGGAAGATCTCCAGGTCACGGGCGACCCGGTCGACTGTTCCCTTGCGCTGCATCAGGTAGAACAGGCCCCGGTCGCGCGAGATGTCGTGGTAGGCGAGGTCGATCTGGGCGATCCGCGACGAGGACAGCGAGAGGTCGTGCTTGGCGCAGTAGCGCTCGATCAGCCGGTGCTTTATCACCCAGTCGATCTCGCTGCCCACGTCGTCGAGGTGTCCGGTCTCGACCGCGTTCAAGGTGCGCTCCCACAGGTCGAGCACCTGCTTGGCGACTCCCTCGTCGAGGCCGCGGCGGGCGGCGAAGTCGCGCGCCTTGGTGAGGTACTCGGTCTGGATGTCCAGCGCGCTCGCCTCACGGCCGTTGGCCAGCCGCACCTTGCGCCGCCCGGTCATGTCGTGGCTGATCTCGCGGATCGCCCGGATCGGGTTCTCCAGCGTCAGGTCGCGCATCACGACGTTGGCCTCGATCATGCGCAGCACCAGGTCGGTCGTGCCCAGCTTGAGCAGGGTGGTGGTCTCGCTCATGTTCGAGTCGCCGACGATGACGTGCAGCCGGCGGTAGCGCTCGGCGTCGGCGTGCGGCTCGTCGCGGGTGTTGATGATCGGGCGGGACCGGGTGGTCGCCGACGACACCCCCTCCCAGATGTGCTCGGCCCGCTGGCTCACGCAGTAGACGGCCCCCCGCGGGGTCTGCAGCACCTTGCCCGCGCCGCAGATGATCTGCCGGCTCACCAGGAACGGGATGAGCACGTCCGCTAGCCGGGTGAACTCGCCATGCCGGCCGACCAGGTAGTTCTCGTGGCAGCCGTAGGAGTTGCCGGCCGAGTCGGTGTTGTTCTTGAACAGGTAGACGTCGCCGGCGATGCCCTCCTCGCGCAGCCGCCGCTCGGCGTCGACCAGCAGACCTTCGAGGATGCGTTCCCCCGCCTTGTCGTGGATGACCAGCTCGCGGATGTCGTCGCACTCGGGGGTGGCGTACTCGGGATGGCTGCCCACGTCGAGATAGAGACGGGCGCCGTTACGCA
>JBOGDY010000565.1:0-1752 GCA_050742955.1 Actinomycetes bacterium
GCGGACCCGGCTCGCCGTACGCCAGGCCTCCGCGAGCGTG
Organism: Actinomycetes bacterium; assembly: GCA_050742955.1. Lineage (GTDB taxonomy): Bacteria > Actinomycetota > Actinomycetes > JACCUZ01 > JACCUZ01 > CAWIXB01. The sequence goes on from JBOGDY010000565.1 coordinate 41, forward strand.
GCCGCCTGCTCGCGCTCGACCAGCCCCGCCTCCCGGGCGGCCTCGAGCGCGGCCAGCGTGCGCGTGGTCCGAAGCCCGGCGACCCGGGCGCCGTGCCGCAGCTGCAGCAGCTGGACGGTCCACTCGACGTCGGCGAGCCCGCCCGGCCCGAGCTTGGTGTGCCGCGCCGGGTCGGCCCCGCGGGGCAGCCGCTCGGCCTCGACCCTCGCCTTGATCCGTCGGACCTCCCGGACCGCCCCGGCCTCGAGGCCGCCGTCCGGGTAGCGCTTCGGGTCGATCAGCTCGACGAACCGCCGGCCCAGGTCCTCGTCACCGGCGACCGGCTCGGCCCGCAGCAGCGCCTGGCTCTCCCAGACGTGCGACCAGCGCTCGTAGTAGGCGCGGTAGGACGCGAAGGTGCGCACCAGCGGGCCCTGGCGTCCCTCGGGTCGCAGGTCCGCGTCGACGTCCAGTGCCGGGTCGGGCGACGGTACGGCGAGGTGCCTGCGCAGCCGCTCGACGACGGCGTGGGCGGCCTCGGTCGCCGCCCGCTCGTCGGCGCCCGCAACCGGCTCGTGCACGAACAGCACGTCGGCGTCGCTGCCGTAGGAGAGCTCGTGACCGCCGAAGCGCCCCATCGCCACGATGCCGACCCGGGTGGGCAGCTTCCCGCCGTACGACGTGGCCACCGCCCGCGACGTCGCGTCCAGTGCCGCCCCCACGGTGACGGCGGCCACCACGGTCAACGCCTCCTCCACCTCCTCGACGGTCGCGACGCCCAGCACGTCGGCAGCCGCGACCCGGAACAGCTCCCGGCGGCGGACGGCCCGGGCCACCGCGACGGCCTGCGCCGGGTCGTCGTGGCGGGCCACCGCGGCCGCCAGCTCGGCCGCCAGCACGGACCGGGTCCTGGGCCGCAGGTCCTCGTCGTCGGCGAGCATCGCCACCGCCTCGGGCGCCCCCTCGAGCAGCTCGACGGCATAGCGACTGCCGGCCAGCAGCCCGGCGAGGCGCTCGGCCACGGCCCCCTCGTCGCGCAGCAGCCGCAGGTACCACGGGGTGGTGCCCATCGACTCGCTCAGCCGCCGGAAGGCCAGCAGCCCCGCGTCCGGGTCGGCCGCGTCGGCGAACCAGCCGAGCATGACCGGCAGCAGGGTGCGCTGGATCGCGGCCCGGCGGCTCACGCCCGACGTCAGCGCCTCGAGGTGGCGCAGCGCGCCGGGCGGGTCGAGGTAGCCGAGCGCCTCCAGCCGCGACCGCGCGGCCTCCGGCGTCAGCCGCGCCTCGTCCGGGCCGAGCCGTGCCACCGACGCCAGCAGCGGTCGGTAGAACAGCTTCTCGTGCAAGCGGCGGACCTCGCGTGCATGCCGGCGCCATTCGGTGTGCAGCTCCTCCACCGGTGACGCGCGCAGCCCGACAGATCGGCCCAACCGGCGCAGCTGGGACTCGTCGTCGGGCATCACGTGGGTCCGCCGCAGCCCGTGCAGCTGCAGCCGGTGCTCGACGGTGCGGAGGAAGCGGTAGGCCCGGTCGAGACCGGCCGCGTCGTCGCGGCCGACGTAGCCGTGGGTGGACAGCGCCGCCAGCGCCTGCAGGGTGTTGGGGATGCGCAGCCGGTCGTCGGTGCGCCCGTGCACCAGCTGCAGCAGCTGCACCGAGAACTCGACGTCACGCAGGCCGCCCGGGCCCAGCTTCAGCTGGCGATGGCTGGCCTCGGGGGCGAGCGTGTCCTC
>JBOGDY010000566.1:0-1739 GCA_050742955.1 Actinomycetes bacterium
GGTCGGGCGCGTCCGCCGGGAGGTGGCCGACGCCCTGGCGGCCCGCCAGGCCGAGCTCGAGCGGGCGCGCGACGAACGGGTCCTGGTCGAGGAGGCGGTCGACGTCACGCTGCCGTGGGACCGGACGCCGCAAGGGGCTCGGCATCCGCTGAGCACCATCCAGGAGCGGGTCGCCGAGCTGTTCGTCGCCATGGGCTACGAGTGGACGGAGGGCCCCGAGGTCGAGGCCGAGTGGTTCAACTTCGACGCCCTCAACATCGGGCCGGACCACCCGGCCAGGACTCTGCAGGACACCTTCTGGGTCACCTCGCCCGACTCCGGCGTCGCGCTGCGCTCCCAGACGTCACCGGTGCAGATCCGCGCCATGCTCGCGCGGCGGCCACCCATCTACGCGGTCTGCCCGGGCCGCGTCTACCGCACCGACGAGCTCGACGCGACGCACACCCCGGTGTTCAGCCAGGTCGAGGGCCTGGTCGTCGACGAGGGCATCACGATGGCGCACCTGCGGGGGACCCTCGAGAACTTCGCCCACGCCATGTTCGGTGAGGACGTCACGACCCGCCTTCGCCCGTCGTACTTCCCGTTCACCGAGCCCAGCGCCGAGATGGACCTGCGCTGCTGGGTCTGCCACGGCGAGTCGGTCGGCAACCCGGAGCGGCCCTGCCGCACCTGCTCGTCGGAGGGCTGGATCGAGTGGGGCGGCTGCGGCATGGTCAACCCCCGGGTGCTCGTCGCGGCCGGCGTCGACCCCGACCGCTACTCCGGGTTCGCGTTCGGGATGGGGCTGGAGCGCACCCTGATGTCCCGCCACGGGGCCGAGGACATGCGCGACATGGTCGAGGGCGACGTGCGGTTCACCCTGCCGTTCGGGACGGAGATCTGATGCGCGCGCCGCTGTCCTGGCTGCGGGAGTACGCCGAGCTGCCCGCCGACGTCACCGGGCGTGAGCTGGCCGAGCGGCTGGTCATGGCCGGGCTCGAGGTGGAGAGCGTCGACCAGCCCGGTGCCGCGATCGCCGGACCGGTCGTGGTCGGCCGGGTGCTCGCGTTCGAGGAGGAGACCGCGTCCAACGGCAGGACGATCCGCTGGTGCACGGTCGAGGTCGGCGAGGGCGAGCCGCCCGGCATCGTCTGCGGCGCCCGCAACTTCGAGGTCGACGACCGCGTGGTGGTCGCCCGGCCCGGCGCCACCCTGGCCGGCGGGTTCGCGATCGGTGCCCGCAAGACCTACGGCCACGTGAGCGACGGCATGATCTGCTCCGCCCGTGAGCTCGGTGTCGGCGACGACCATGCCGGCATCCTGGTCCTCGACGGCGAGCACCAGCCCGGCGCCGACGCAGTCGACCTGCTGGGCCTGCGTGACGAGGTCCTCGAGATCGCGGTCACCCCGGACCGGTCCTACTGCCTGTCGATCCGCGGCATCGCCCGGGAGGCAGCCACGGCCTACGGCGTCGCCTTCCACGACCCCGCTCGCGTGCCACTGCCACCAGCCGCCGCCGGCGGCTACCCGTGCGACATCGCCGACCCGCGGGCGGCCGACCGCTTCGTGCTGCGCACCGTGACCGGCTTCGACCCCGGCGCCGCCAGCCCGCTGTGGCTCCAGCACCGGCTGCTCCTGGCTGGGATGCGCCCTGTCTCCCTGGCCGTGGACGTCACCAACTACGTGATGCTCGAGCTCGGCCAGCCGTTGCACGCGTTCGACCGCGACCGCCTGCAGGGGCCCGTCGTGGTGCGCCGCGC
>JBOGDY010000567.1:0-1717 GCA_050742955.1 Actinomycetes bacterium
TCGAGCGATACCTGGCCCTTCCCTTCCTTCAGGGAGCCTTCCCAGTGGGCGTTGGCGGTGCGCGTCGTGGCCATGCTGCGTTCCTCTCGGGTCGGGAGCGTCTGTCACGATTGACCCTATGCAACAGCCTGCGGACGACACCGAACAGGCCACCACCTTCTACGAGGCGGTCGGCGGCGAGGAGACCTTCCGCCGGCTGGTGCACCACTTCTACGCCGGGGTCGCGCGCGACCCGGTCCTGATGGCCCAGTACCCGGCCGACGACCTGGCGGCCGCCGAGGTGCGGCTGCGGATGTTCCTCGTGCAGTACTGGGGCGGCCCCCGCACCTATGCCGAGCAGCGGGGTCATCCCCGCCTGCGGATGCGGCACGTGCCGTTCCACATCGGGCCGCGCGAACGGGACGCCTGGCTGGCCCGGATGCGCGAGGCCATCGACGCTGTCGACCTGCCGGAGCAGGCAGAGACCCTGCTCTGGGACTACCTCGTCATGGCCGCGCACAGCATGGTCAACGCCCCCGAGGACGACCATCCGGCTGGCGGGACGAGTTTGACGGTGTCCCCGGTCCGACCGGAAGAATCTGGCGGGTGACCCAGCCCTCCCCTGCCGGGCCCTGGTGGCGCGACGCCGTCATCTACCAGATCTACATCCGCAGCTTCGCCGACTCCGACGGCGACGGCGTCGGCGACCTCGCCGGGATCCGCTCGCGGCTGCCCTACCTGCGCGACCTCGGCGTCGACGCGATCTGGGTCACGCCGTTCTACCCCTCCCCGATGGCCGACGGCGGCTATGACGTGGCCGACTACCGCGACATCGAGCCCATGTTCGGCACCCTGGACGACGCCGACGCCCTGATCGCCGACGCGCACGACCTGGGCCTGCGGGTCATCATCGACATCGTCCCGAACCACACGTCCGACCAGCACGCCTGGTTCCAGGCGGCCCTGGCCGCCGGGCCCGGCTCGCCCGAGCGCGCGCGGTACATCTTCCGACCGGGTCGCGGACCGGCCGGCGCCGCGCCCCCCACCGACTGGGAGTCGGTGTTCGGCGGCTCGGCCTGGAAGCGGCTGCCCGACGGCGACTGGTACCTCCACCTGTTCGCCCCCGAGCAGCCGGACCTCGACTGGGAGAACCCCGAGATCGTCGAGGACTTCCACGCCACCCTGCGGTTCTGGCTCGACCGTGGGGTCGACGGCTTCCGCATCGACGTCGCGAACTCGCTGACGAAGGACCAGTCCTTCCCCGACCTTGGCATGCACGAGGATGAGCAGATCCTCGCCGTGCACGAGGGACCGGGCCACCCGTTCTGGGACCGTGACGACGTGCACGAGATCTACCGCGGCTGGCGCCGCGTGATCGACGAGTACGACGGGGAGCGGGTGTTCGTCGGGGAGGCCTGGGTCAACTCACCGGAACGCCTGGCGCTCTACGTGCGCCCCGGTGAGCTGCACACCGCGTTCAACTTCCAGTTCCTGCGCGCCAGCTGGGACGCCACGACCATGCGCAGCGTGATCGATGCCTGCATCGCGACCATGGCCGGGGTCGCGGCGCCGACCACCTGGGTGCTGTCCAACCACGACGTGACCCGGCACCCCACCCGTTATGCCCGGCTGGACGACACGGGCGGCGGGGTGGGGGCGGGCCAACGCGTCGGCCCGGACACCCCGCTCGACCCCGCGCGCGGCCTGCGCCGGGCCAGGGCGGCCACCCTGCTCACAC
>JBOGDY010000568.1:0-1714 GCA_050742955.1 Actinomycetes bacterium
GCGGCCGTCCCCGAGCCACGCGGCCCGGGGACGGCCGGCGATGCCGTCGAAGACCGACTCGTGATGACGGATGCGCTCATGCGGCTCGGCCGGCGGCAGCGCACCGTCCTGGTGCTGCGGTACTTCGAGGACCTCACCGAGCAGCAGGTCGCCGACGAGCTCAGCGTCAGCGTCGGCACGTTCAAGAGCACCAGCCACAAGGCGCTGGCTCATCTCCGCGAGTACTGCGGGGACCTTCTGCCGGCGATAGGAAGTGACCCGCGATGACCACGCTCGAAGACCGGCTCCGCGGCACGTTGCACGACATGGCCGACGAGGCCGTCGCGGTGCCGCTCCTGCAGCGGCTGGAGAACCGCCCGGAGGTTCACCCGGGTCGGCATCGGCTGGTCGCCGTCGCAGCTGCCGCCGTGGCCGCCGCGGTCGCCGCCACCACGTCGTACGTCGTCCTTCGCGGGAACGAGCCCAGCATCGTCGAGCCGGTGGACCGGCCACCCAAGGTCATCCGGCTAGCCGACACCGCCACCGCCGCACCGGGTCGCGTCCAACTCGCGGTCACCTTGGCCCCGGCAGACGCGAACGGGTTCGCCAGCACCTACGCGGTCGGCGCGGACGGCGGGCCCGCGACTCTGGTGCCCCAGTCGAAGTGGGTCCCGCGGTCGCACACCGCGCACCTGACCCTGGACGGAACCCGGCTCGTCTGGCAGCTGGGGGATGCGGCGCAGCCGCGCCTGGAGGTCGTGAACCTGCGGACCGGTGCCCGCGACACACTGGGCGGGGCTCTGGGCTACTGCCCGCAGCTGTCGCCCGACGGCCGCACGATCGCGATGTGGGGCACCGACGACGAACGGCCGGCCCTGCTCGACACGCGTACTCGCTCGCAGCGCCCGGGGCCGTTCGACCCGGCGCTCGACCCGCCGGTGGCAGGCGGTAGTGGCTGCGCCGGGTTCGGCTGGTCGCCGGACGGGCGCATTCTCCTCGTGCCGCTGACGCTGGGCTCCCTGGTGAGCGCGCCGGACGGGCCTATCCAGCACCGGCTGCCGGACCGGTACGCCGTCAACGGGACGATGTCCTGGTCCCCGGACGGCCGCCTGCTCCTGCTCTACGACAAGGCCGGCGGCCGGTTCGTGGTCCACGAGCCGGCGACCGGTCAGGAGTGGTCGCTGGGCACGCCCCGGGAAGCGCGGCGGCCGCAGGGCTGGACCGGGTCCCGCGTCGTGTGGCTCACCGGCCAACCGGGCAACCAGCGGCTGGTCACGACCGACCAGCGCGGCGACGACGCGCGGACCTGGTCCAGGTTCGAGGTGGGCGACCGGGTCGTGGACTCGGTCAGCTGGTCACGCGAGCTGAGCGGGACGGCACGGGACTGACGGGTTGGCCGCGCGACGTCCGTATCCTCGGGCAGTGCGCCTCGTCGACCACTTGCCGGCCGACCCTGACCCCGATGCGCTCTTCGACGCGTTCGCGGCGTGGACGACGGCGCAAGGACTCGAGCTCTACCCGGCGCAGACCGAGGCGCTGATCGAGCTCGTCTCGGGCAGCAACGTCATCCTCGCGACACCGACCGGGTCGGGAAAGAGCCTGGTCGCGGCCGGCGCCCAGTTCGCCGCGCTCGCGCGGGGTCACCGCTCCTTCTACACCGCCCCCGTGAAGGCGCTGGTGTCGGAGAAGTTCTTCGCCCTGTGCGACATGTTCGGCGCGGAGAACGTCGGGATGC
>JBOGDY010000569.1:0-1710 GCA_050742955.1 Actinomycetes bacterium
GGCAGCGAGAGGCCGAGCTCGGTGAGCCGCTCCTCGGGGCTGGTCACGTCTTCTCCCGCTTGAGGTAGGCCACGACCTGCTCGCCGCCACCCGGACCTGGAATGACCTGGACGAGCTCCCAGCCGTCATCGCCCCAGTTGTCGAGGATCTGCTTGGTCGCGTGAACGAGCAACGGCACCGTGGCGTACTCCCACTTCGTCATGGCCGTCGACTCTAACCGTCAGCGGAAGCGGCGGAAGTCGGGGTCGCGCTTCTCGGCGAACGCCCGGGCCCCCTCCATGCCCTCCTCGCTGCCGGCGTAGAGCTCGAGGCCGTCGAACGCCAGGTGCGACAGGCCAGCGAGGTGGTCGGTGTCGGCGTTGAAGGAGTGCTTGAGGAACTTGAGCGCGGTGGGGGAGTAGGAACCGATCCGCCGACCCCACTCCAGCGCCGTGGGCAACAGCTGGTCGGGCGGTACGACGAGGTTGACCAGGCCCCACCGTTCGGCTGTCTCGGCGTCGAACAGGTCGAGGAGGAACCAGATCTGGCGGGCCCGCTTCTCGCCGACCACTCGAGCCAGGTAGGCCGACCCGAACCCGGCGTCGAACGACCCGACGCGGGGGCCGCTCTGGCCGAACCGGGCATGGGTCGCGGCGACGGTGAGGTCGCACAGGACGTGCAGCACGTGGCCGCCGCCGACGGCGACCCCGTTGACCGCGGCGATGACCGGCTTCGGGACGTCGCGGATGATGCGGTGCAGCCGCTCGATCTCGAAGGTGCCCCACTCGGTGTCGCCGTAGCCGCCGGACTCGGCGCGCTCCTTGACGTCGCCGCCGGCGCAGAACGCCTTGTCCCCGGCACCGGTCAGGACGAGGGCGGCCACGTCGTGGTCGGCCCAGGCCGTCTTGAAGGCACCGATGAGCTCGTCGACGGTCCGGCCGCGGAACGCGTTGTAGCGGTCCGGCCGGTCGATGGTGATGACGGCGACGCCGTCCTGCACGTCGTACCGGATGTCGGTGAACTCTCCCACCCGCATCAGCCCGCGACCTCGACGACCACCGCGGTGCCCTGGCCCACCCCGACGCAGGCGGCCGCGACGCCGACGCCTCCGCCGCGGCGGCGCAGCTCACGGCAGAGGTCGACCACCACCCGCGGCGCCGAGGCACCGAGCGGGTGCCCGATCGCGATCGCCCCGCCGTGCGGGTTGACCCGCTCGAGGTCGAGCCCGGGCAACCCCTGCAGGGTGCTGAGCACCATCGCGGCGAACGCCTCGTTGATCTCCCACAGGTCGACGTCGCCCGTCGACAGGCCGAGCCGGCCGAGAGCCTTGTCGATCGCCGGCACGGGCGCGACCGAGAAGCGGTGCGGCTCGACCGCGACGGTGGCGCTGGCGACCACCCGGCCGAGCGGGACGAGACCGAGCTCGTCGGCCGTCCGCTGTGTCCCCACGAGACAGGCGATGGCGCCGTCGTTGATGGGTGAGGAGTTCCCGGCGGTGACGCTGCCGCCGCGGCTGAATGCCGGCTGGAGGGCTGCGAGCTTGTCGCGGGTGCTGTCGGGCCGGACCGACTCGTCGCGCACCACGTCGCCGACGGCCATCACGTAGTCGTCATGCAGGCCCTTGTCCCATGCCTCGGCGGCCAGCTCGTGGCTGCGCTGGGCCCACGCGTCCTGCTCCTCGCGGCCGATGCCGAGCTCGGCGGCGACCTGCTCCGCGCACGCGCCCAGGGA
>JBOGDY010000570.1:0-1707 GCA_050742955.1 Actinomycetes bacterium
GCAGGGCACGGGTCAGGTCGCTCTCGGCCATCTCGCGATCGGCCTCCCCCGCCTCACGCGCCTCGTGCGCGGCCTGCGCGAGCAGCAGCCCACTGGCCGGATCGACCAGCCCGGAGGTCGCCAGCTGCAGCGACACCGACGCCCGTCGCACCAGCTGCGCATCCAGCGCGCTGCGGGCGCCCTCGACCCGGGCGTGCATGCGGTCGAGACGGCTGGCGCTAAAGGACAGGTACCAGCCGGCGAACACCAGGACCGCGATGACGACCACGGTGACGGTGACGCTCGGCGGAAACCCCGGCAAACCCATGCCGGGCAGCGTACGGCGGCGCAGGCGGGCCGCCCACGGCCGGCCGGACCAGGGTGCGGGTCCGGCCGGTCATCTCAGAAATGGGCAATTACCCATTTCTGAGATGACGCTGCGATGCCTGTCCTCCTCCTGGCACCGCGAAACCGGGCCCGCTCGCACCCGTCAGCGGTGCAGCCGGTCCCGCCACCCGCGGCTGACATCCTCCCGGACCGCCCCGGCTGCGGCCGCGACAGTCTCGTAGACGGCGAGCACGTCCGAGGCCACGGTCTCCCAGTCGTAGCGTCGGACCCACGTGCTGGCCTCCTTGCCGAGGGTGGCGCGGCGCTCGTCGTCACCCAGCAGGTCGAGCAGCCCGGCGGCCAGGGCGTCGGTCCGGCCGGCCGGGAACAGGTCACCGACCCGCCCGTCATCGAGGACGCGCCGGAACGCGTCGAGGTCCGAGGCGAGCACCGGGGCACCGGCGGACATCGCCTCGACCAGGATCACCCCGAAGCTCTCGCCGCCGAGGTTGGGGGCGACGTAGAGGTCGACGGTGCGCAGCAGCCGCGCCTTGTCGGCCTCGGATACCTGGCCCAGGAACGTGACGGCGTCGCGGACCGCGGCGGGAAGGTCCTCGGCGGCCTCGTCCGCGTCGCCCCGGCCGGCCACCAGCAGCCGCACCCCCGGCCGCTCCACCACCACACGCTCGAGGGCGGTGAGCAGCGTTGGCAGCCCCTTGCGGGGCTCGTCCAGCCGGCCGATGAAGCCGAGGGTGCCCGCCTCGCCCCGCCAGGCCGGCTCGGGCGTGGCGGCGGCGAACCGGTCGACGAAGACCCCGTTGGGCACCAGCACCGCGTCGCCCCCCACGTGCTCCACCAGGGTCCGGCGCGCGTCCTCCGAGACCGCGATGCGGGCGCCGATCTTCTCCAGGGCGGGCTCGAGGATGGGGGCGGCGGCCGACATGGCCCGCGACCGCAGGTTGGAGGTGTGGAACGTGGCCACGACCGCACCGGTGGCGGCCCACAGGGCAAGCAGCGACAGCGAGGGTGTCGCCGGCTCGTGCACGTGCAGCACGTCGAAGCCGCCCTCGCGCAGCCACCTGCGGACCCGGGTCGCGGAGATCGGCCCGAAGTTCACCCGGGCCACGGATCCGTTGTAGCGCACCGGAACCGCCCGCCCCGCGGGCACGACGTAGGCCGGCAGCGGCGTGTCGTCGTCCGCAGGAGCCAGGACGGACACCTCGTGGCCGCGTGCCGTCAACACCTGCGCGAGGTCCCGCACGTGGTACTGCACGCCACCCGGCACGTCCCACGAGTAGGGGCAGACGACGCCGATCCTCACGGGCCGCCCCCGCCCGACGCGCCCCGTGACGGGAGGTCGGCCAGCCAGAGCGGCTGGAGCATGTGCCAGTCCTGCGGATG
>JBOGDY010000571.1:0-1706 GCA_050742955.1 Actinomycetes bacterium
TCGCCGAGGAGGCGTAGGTGGAGATGTGCCCGCCGACGCCGACCCCGGGCCGCTGCGCGCGGTGCACCATGATCGCGGCGTTCCACCGGATGTAGGCCCGGATCCGGCGCTCCACGTGCTCGTCGCCGGGGAACCACGGCTCGGACTCCGGCGGGATCGTGTTGATGTAGTCGGTGCTGCGGAGGCTGGGCACCCCTACCTGCTTCTCCCGGGCACGCTGCAGCAGGCTCAGCATCAGGTAGCGGGCCCGGTTGCGACCGGCGTTGTCGACGACGGCGTCGAGGGACTCGAGCCACTCGGCGGTCTCCGACGGGTCGATGTCGGGCAGCTGGCTGGGCAGGCCGTCGCTGATCAGCGCGGGCCGCTCCGGTGTGTTGCTCACGGGTGTCCTTCCCGTCGTACGTCGTGGCGTGCGGGCGAGGTCGTCGCACCCTCCTCCCCCCATCGTCCTACGTCCGCACGGTCCGCGCATCTCCACCCTGCGCAACCCCCGGTCCTGCAGCCCCCGCGCTGCCGCAGACTGGGTGCCATGCGCACCGAGCTCATCGAGGTCCGGACCGGCACCCGGGAGACCGTGCACGACCTGACGGGGGAGTGCACGGCGTTCCTGCGCGGCGTCGGGGCCGCTGACGGCCTGCTGCACATATGGGTGCCGCACGCCACCGCCGGGCTGGCGGTGCTCGAGACCGGCGCCGGCAGCGACACCGACCTGCTCGCCGCGCTGCGCGAGCTGCTGCCCGCTGACGACCGCTGGGCACACCGGCACGGCTCGCCCGGGCACGGTCGCGACCACGTGCTGCCGGCCCTGTGCCCGCCCTACGCCAGCGTCCCGGTGGTCTCGGGCTCGATGGCGCTGGGCACCTGGCAGTCCGTCTGCCTGGTCGACCTCAACGGCGACAACCCCAGCCGGGCGGTTCGGCTGTCGTTCCTCGCCGGCTGACCGGGCAGACCCATCGACATGTGGCGCAATCCGGCCAATCCGCCCTTGCCGCGGTCCCGAACTCCCGGGTGATGGGCCGGTTCCAGCCATGGGGCCACCCGCGAACCACGACGGAGGGATCCCCACGTGCGCACGACCACGAAGGCACTGCTCTCGCTGCCGGCCGCCCTGGCGCTCGCCCTGACGGGCGCCACCTCGGCCGGCGCCCACGAGAACCAGAACCTCGACCTGGAGCTGACCGACACCATGGGCAACGACAGCGGTTCCCAGTCGACCGCCCAGGTCGAGATCAAGGGCGACAAGATGAAGGTGTCCATCGAGGGCACCGGGTTCACGCCCGAGCAGCCGCACGCCCAGCACTTCCACGGCTCGTTCGACGCGAACAAGGACTTCACCTGCCCGAGCTCGGACGCCGACGCGGACGGGGACGGCCAGGTGAACACCGAGGAGGGGCTGCCGGACTACGGCGACATCATCATCTCGCTGACCACCAAGGGTGACACCAGCCCCAAGAGTGGCCTCGCCGTCGACCGGATGCCGGTTGCCGACGCGGACGGCAACCTCGCCTACGAGCGCACGATCAAGCTGCCCGCCGGCGCCGGTGACAAGCTGGCCAACTTGCACATCGTGCAGCACGGGCTGGACGCCAACGGCAACGACAAGTACGACATGGAGGGGCTCGGCGAGTCCTCCTTCGCCAAGTCGCTGGGCGTCGACGGCATCCCGGAGGAGGCCACCAACCCGGCCACCTGCGGCACCGTGTCCG
>JBOGDY010000572.1:0-1698 GCA_050742955.1 Actinomycetes bacterium
CCTCCCGCCACGTCCGCGCGCCGACCGCCACGGCCGCCGGATCCGTCACTGCCACCGCAGCCCCCCGCGGGTCACGCCGCGGCAGCCGCACGCAGCGCGCGCTCGACCAGGCCCCGGATGTGGTCGGTGACCACGTCGTGGTGCTCGAGCATGAGCATGTGGCCGGCCTCGGGCAGGATCACCAGCTCGGCGCTCGTCAGCCGCCGCGCCATCTCGCGGCTGTGGTCGGCCGGGGTCAGCACGTCCTGCTCACCACAGAGGATCAACGTCTGTACGCCGGAGAGCACCCCGAGCGCGTGCAGCTTGTCGTGAGAGTCGAACGCCGGGAACAGCTCGGCCAGCACGTCCAACGGCGTGCCGTCATGCATCCGCGACACGAACCGGACGAGCGACGGCGGCACGTCGGTGGCGAAGGAGTAGCGCTTGGTCAGCACGAACTCCAGGTCGGCCCCCAGCCTGCGGCCGCTGGCCACCACACCCGGGCGCCGGTTGAGCGCGTTCAGTGCCTTGGGCGCCACCCGGCGCAGGCCGCGGGCCGCGGCGGCCGGCACCCCGAACGTCACCTCGGCAAGGCGGCCCGGCGATGTAGCCATCAGCATGACCCCGATGACCCGCTCCCCGAACAGCTCCGGGCACCGGTCGGCCAGCGCCATCACCGTCATGCCGCCCATCGAGTGCCCGACGAGGACGACGGGGCCGGTGGGTGCGGTGGCGTCCAGCACCCGGCGCAGGTCGCTGCCCAGCTGGTCGATGGTGGCCCGGTCCGGTGCCCCGCGGCCCGACCGGCCGTGCCCCCGCTGGTCCCAGAACACCAGCCGGCCCACGTCGCCCAGGTCGCGCCGCTGGTAGTGCCAGGTGCCCTGGTCCAGCGCGAGCCCGTGACTGAAGATCACGGTGACCGGACCGGCGTCGGCGGCCTCCTCGACCTCGACGTGCAGCGGCACCCCGTCGTCGGCCGTGACCGGCACCGGCTCGCCGCGCAGCAGGCCAAGGGGCTCGTCCGCCTCGGGGTCCTCCCCGCGCAGCGAGCGGCCCACGGCGTAGCGCTCGGCGGCCAGCCCGACGGCCGCACCGACCGCGACGACACCCGCGGCAGCCCCGATCTTCGCCGCCCGCTTGCCCCACACCGCGACGCTCATCTGCCTCCTCCGACATCGCCCACGTGCACCCGCGGCACCCGGGGACCGACCCGGCTGACGATCTCGTAGGAGATCGTGCCGGTCACGTCGGCCCAGTCCTGCGCCGTGGGCGCACCTTCGGCGGCGTCGCCGAACAGCACGACCTCGTCGCCGGCCGCCGCCTCGTCGTCGCCGAGGTCCAGCACCAGCTGGTCCATGCACACCCGGCCCGCGATGGTCCGGCGACGACCCGCCGCCAGCACCGGCGCCACGTTCCCGGCGTTGCGCGGGATGCCGTCGGCATAGCCCAGTGGCACCAGCCCCACGGTCGTCTCGCGCTGCGTCGTGTAGGCGTGGCCGTAGGACACGCCGCTGCCCGCGGGCAGCCGCTTGGTCAGGACCAGCCGGGCGGCCAGGGTCATCGCCGGACGGAGCCCGAACGACTCGGGCCCACCGACCTCGGGGACCGGCGAGAGCCCGTAGACGGCGATCCCCGGCCGCACCAGGTCGAAGTGGTGCTCGGGCGCCGTCAATGTCGCCGCGGAGTTCGCGAGGTGGCGCACCTCCGGGCGGACGCCGG
>JBOGDY010000573.1:0-1675 GCA_050742955.1 Actinomycetes bacterium
TCACCCGGATCGGCTTGTCCATGGCGGCCGGACTGCTGGCGGTGCCCTTCCTGATCGGCGGCTTCGCCGTGCTGGTGGTCCTGTGCCTGGACCGGTCGCCGCGGCTCGCCCGCACGGCCGCCGTGTTCCTGACGTTCGCCATGGTCGGCCTCGCGGCCGTGCACGGGCTCGAGCTGGCCGCCTACGGGTTGACCCGCTCCGGTGACACGGCAGCGGCGGTTTCGGTGCTGGAGCTCGAGGACCCGGGCCTGCCCGGCGCGGTGCTGTTCGTCACGTTCCTCGCCGGCGCGGCTTTCGGGACGTTGGCGCTGGTTGCCGCCATGTGGTGGTCGCCGCTGCTTCCCAGGGTCGTCCCATTCCTCGTGCTCGGGTTCGCGGTCCTCGACTTCGCCCTGGGTTTCGGGCTGGTCGCCCACCTGGTCAACGTTGCCGCGGCTGCCGTGGTCGCGTGGGCGGTGGTCACCGGCTACTCCCGGGACTCACGCTCGGGTGGTACGGCGTGGAAGATCCCGGGCCCTCGGTCGGGGCGGGCTGCCCGCAAGGCGGCCGACGTGCCGGCCGAGCACGCCCCACCGCCTCAGTAGCGAGACGGTCAGGGAGCTGGAACGCGGTCTCGCGCTACCCCCAAGCCCGCGGTTGGGGGCATGGTAGGGACATGCTCCGAGCGGCCGTCATCGGTTCGGGGCCTGCCGGCGCCTACGCCGCCGAGGCCCTGGCAAAGGAGGGCGACGTCCTCGTCGACGTCTTCGACCGGCTCCCGACCCCCTTCGGTCTGGTCCGCTACGGCGTCGCGCCGGACCATCCCAAGACCCAGTCGATCAGCCTCACCCTGACCAAGGCGTTCGAGCTGCCTGCCGTGCGCTTCCTCGGCAACGTCGAGGTGGGCACGGACATAACCCTGGCCGAGCTGCACCAGCACTACGACGCCGTGATCTTCACGGTGGGTGCGGCCGTGGACCGGCGGCTGGGGGTGCCGGGGGAGGATCTCCCCGGCAGCTTCTCGGCGACCGAGTTCGTCGCCTGGTACAACGGCCACCCGGACGCGCCGCTCGACCGGTTCATGCTGGACGCGCGCAGCGTGGCCGTCATCGGCATGGGAAACGTCGCCGGTGACGTGGCCCGCATGCTCGCCACCGCCCCCGACGATCTGGTCCCGACCGACATCCCCGACCACATCCTGCCCGTGCTGCGGCGCAGCGCCGTGACGGACATCTACCTGATCGGCCGTCGCGGTCCGGCGCAGGCGAAGTTCACCACCAAGGAGCTGCGCGAGCTCGGCGAGCTCTCCGACGTCGACGTGCTCGTGGACCCGGACGAGCTGGACCTGGACGAGGCCAGCCTCGCCCAGCTCGCCGCCTCGCCGGCCGCCCGGCGCAACGTCGACGTGCTGCGGGGGTGGGCGGAGCGCGAACCCGAAGGCCGTTCACGTCGGCTGCACGTGCTGTTCATGCTGAGGCCGGTCGAGCTGCTCGGTGACGACCGCGTGACAGGCATCCGCCTGGAGCGGACCCGGCTGGATGAGTCCGGCAACGCCAGCGGGACCGGCGAGACCAGCACGCTGGACGTCCAGATGGTCTTTCGTTCCGTCGGCTACCGGGGCGTGCCTCTCCCGGGACTGCCGTTCGACGAACGCCGAGGCGTCGTCCCCAACGACGAGGGCCGTGTGCTGCGCGAC
>JBOGDY010000574.1:0-1675 GCA_050742955.1 Actinomycetes bacterium
ACGTCCACAGCTGCCCGTCCGGACCGGCATCGACCAGGCCCACCAGGTCATCCAGCGCCGCCTCCAACGCGTCGACCGCCCGGGACACCGGATGGGTCAACGGCGGATCGAGCACCTCGGACATGCCAGAAACCTAACCGCCACCCCCGACACAAACCCCCGGTCCAACAACCCCGAACCCCCTTTATCCACAAGGGATTGCCTAGAAATCGGCCGGCGTCGGGTCAGGAGGTGGTGCCCGTGGCCAAAAGGCCGCGAGCGGCCAGGAGGAAGGTCAGCGCCTCGTCGGGCGTTCGGACGTCGTCAGCGGTCCGGTAGGCACCGAAGGGCGCGTTCCAGAACTCGTCGCGCCGCGGCGGTCCGGCGTGGGGCCCCACGTACACATAAGGGCTCGGGATGTGCTCGTCGCCGGGCGAGAACCCGTAGTTGACCTCCGCCGCGGTCAGGCCGAGATCGAAGTGCTCCGGGTAGATCTGCGCCGTCCCGGGCCGGTCGGTGGCGTTCTCGGCCGGGAGACGGCGCAGCGCCTCGTCACCGAGGGCGAACCAGTCGGCCAGCACCTGGGCCGCGGTCGCGTCGACGTCGAGCGACTCGTCCGGCTCGAACGGAGTGGCCGGCGGGTGCTTGGTCCACGGGAACCCCGGCTCGGTCCCGAGGTGCTCGGCGGCGGCGCGGACGGTGGTGAGCGGAGCACGCCGTACGTCGTGGCCGTTGATCATTGCGACGTCGGTGCCGACCACGGCCAGCACCCGCCCGTCGTCGAACGGCGGGGTGCGGAAGCCGCCCGGCCCGGGCTGGAGACCGATGTGCCCTGTCTCCCGCTTGCGCGCGGCACTGAGGACGTGCTCGGCCACCCGATGCAGGGCGTTGCGGGTGCTGACGAGCGTGTCGATGTCAACCATGGCGACATCGTCCACCGGGACGGCCGTCCCGTTTCATGATCGCGCCGGGTCGGGGCCGACGGCGGCGACGTGGTCCTCGATCGCCTGCCGCACACGGGCCCGGCCGCGGTGAAGCAGCTCGCGGGTCTCGGTCTCGCCCGCGCGCACCACCTCGCAGATCTCCGAGACCTCGCAGCCCGCGACGTCGCGCAGCCCGACGACGACCCGCTCCTGCTCGGGCAGCTCGTCCAGGGCGCGGCGGACGACCGGGCCGACGCCGGAGCGTGGCCGGGCGTCGTCGAGGGCCGGCCACGCCGCCGGTGGCGCCGACCAGTGCCCCGGCCACTGCTCGTGGTCGGGAGGAAGGAAGCGTGGCGCGGGCACGGTCTCCCGACTGTCGGCACCCGCCGGGGGCGTGGCGACCCGCCTCGTCCCCGCCTCCTCGAGCAGCAGGCGGCACACCCACGCCCGCAACCGGGGCGGTGGGTGGAACGTCGCAATCTCGGCGACGACGCGCAGCCAGGTGCGCCGCACCAGGTCGTCGGCGCGGGAACGGTCGGTGAGCAGCACCATCGCGGTGCGCTGCAGCAGCGGCGACCAGGACCGCACGATCGCCGTGAAGGCCTGCTCGTCCCCGCCGGTCACCAGCGCGGCCAGCCCCTCGGCAGCGACATGGGCGGGGTCGGCGTTCCCCTGGTCGGCCGGCGACTGGCCCACCTGCTGGATGCCCATGCCAGGCACGCTAGAGCCGGCCAGGTCACCGTGCACTACCCCTGCCGGAGGCGATTGCCCGG
>JBOGDY010000575.1:0-1666 GCA_050742955.1 Actinomycetes bacterium
CGGCTACTTGTTGCCCGAGGTTGCCCGGCCGGTCAGTCTCGGGTGAGGTGCCCGGCCGGACGCTCTCTTCGCGGCTGCCCACCGGCTTGTTGGTGTGGCTCTTTCATGGCGTGCGGCCCGGTCGGGTGCCGTGGCGAGGCGTGGCTCAAGAGGGGTCTGCCCTGCTCGTAGTAGCGCTGCCCGTCCTCGCCGGAAGGCAGCTGCGGCGCGACGCGAGGAGGCGACGGTATGAGCCGCGTGGTGATCGGGATGGATCCGCACAAGGCCTCGGCCACGATCGAGGTCCGCGACGAGCGGGAGGTGTTGTTGGCGACCGGCCGGTTCGGCACCGACACGGCCGGCTACCGGCAGATGGTTCGCTATGCCCGGCAGTGGCCGGTCCGGGTGTGGGCGGTGGAGGGCGCCAATGGCACCGGCCGCCCGCTGGCCCAGCGGCTGCTGGCGGACCGGGAGACGGTGTGGGACGTGCCGGCGAAGTTGGCGGCGCGGACCCGGGTGTTCGACACCGGCCATGCCCGCAAGACCGACGCCCATGACGCGCATGCCGTGGTGATGGTGGCGTTGCGCACGAAGGGGCTGCGCGAGCTGGCCGCCGACGAACGGGTGGTGACGCTGCGGCTGCTCGCCGACCGGCGCGACGAGCTGTCCCGCACCCGCGCGCAGACGTTGAACCGGCTGCACCGGCTGCTGGCAGAACTGGTCCCCGGCGGGGCGAAGCGGGACCTGTCCTCGTTCAAGGCCCGGGCGCTGCTGGCCACCGTGCGGCCCCGTGACCTGGGCGGACGCACCCGACGCCGGCTGGCGGTCGAGCTGGTCGCCGAGCTGGAGGCGGTCGACCGCAAGCTCAAGGACCTCACCAAGCAGCTTGCCCAGGAGGTGGTGGGCGCGGGGTCGCACCTGATGGAGCTGTTCGGGATCGGCCCGGCCGGTGCGGCGCGGATACTCGCCGACGTCGGGGACATCGCGCGGTTTCCCGACCGCAACCACTTCGCGTCCTGGACCGGCACCGCACCGATCGAGGCCTCCAGCGGCGAACAGGTCCGGCACCGGCTGTCGCGGGCCGGGAACCGGCGGCTCAACCACGTGCTCTACATGGCCGGCATCGTGCAGCTGCGTCACGACACCGAGGGCCGGGCCTACTACCGGCGCAAGCTCGCCGAGAGCAAGACCCCGATGGAGGCGATGCGCTGCCTGCGCCGCCGGCTGTCCGACGTCGTCTTCCGGCAGCTCGTCGCCGACGCCCGCGCCATCGAGTTCGAGGATGCGGGCCCGGGAGGGCACCCCGGGGCGACTACAGAATCCAGCGCGGCCGACCTGACCCCGGACATCGGCACTTCGGATCAGCCACAACCCGGACCCGCACCCGCGACGCTACCCGCGCCCACAACGGCGGTGAAGGGCGCCGCTCCCTCCACCCAGGCCAGCCCGCGCCGGCGCGCCCGAGGTGTCAACGTGGAGCGCCCCACCGGACGAACGACGTTGACGCCGACCAGCGCCGGCGCACCATCACGACGCTCGAGGGAGCGGCGCCCTTGACACCAGCTGTCGCTTGCCAGCGTGATGGGACCATCGTGTTGCCAGGAGCATGGGACCACCTGGTGGTGTGGGTGAGCATCACTGGGCCTCGCCCTCGAGGTCAACCGCGACACGCGATCGAGGGTCGCGT
>JBOGDY010000576.1:0-1666 GCA_050742955.1 Actinomycetes bacterium
CTGCAGCAGGGCGGCCTGCCGGTCGACGTCGCCGAGACCATCGCCTGGCTCGCACAGGAGCCCAGCGCCGGCGTCAACGGACAGGTCGTGCGGGTCTGCGGCCAGAACATGGTGGGCGCATGAGCAACACCCCACGAAATCGCTCGCTCCGCTCCCGATTCCGCGGGGGCCCCGCGTGAACACCGTGAGCACGCCGACCGTCCTGCCCCAGAGCCCGAGCCTGGCCAGGCTCTACGGCCGGGCCGTCCTGGGCGGCACCAGCCACCGCGGCGGGCCGTTGCCCGACCTCGCGCTGGCGCTCGAGGACGTGGCGGTCGACCCGGCACACCTGGCCGCCTACGACCGGGTCTGCGGGTTCCGGCTCGAGGACCGGCTGCCCTCGACGTACCTGCATGTTCTTGCCTTCCCGCTGCAGATGGCACTGATGGCCGACCGCGCGTTCCCGTTCTCGCTACCCGGCCTCGTGCACGTGCGCAACGTCGTGCACCAGCGACGGCCGGCCGCGCTCAGCGAGCGGTTCGCTGTCCAGGTGCATGCGGAGCGACTCGCAGCGCACCCCAAGGGCGCCCAGGTCGACCTGGTCGCCGAGGCGCGGTCGGGCGGCGAGACGGTCTGGTCCGGGCGCAGCACCTATCTGGCGCAGGGCGCGAAGGCCGATGCTGCGGGGGGCGGCGGGCAGGCGGTCCCGTCCACCGGTGCAGCGGACCGTCCGGAGCCCGAGCCGGATGCCCGGCCCGGCATCCTGTGGCGCGTGGCCGGCGACACCGGCCGGCGCTATGCCGCGGTCAGCGGCGACATGAACCCGATCCACCTCAACCCGTTGGCCGCCAAGGCATTCGGGTTCCCGCGGACGATCGCGCACGGCATGTGGGCGAAGGCACGCTGCCTGGCCGCGCTCGAGGGCCGGCTGCCCGACGCCGTGGAGGTCGACGTCGAGTTCCGCAAGCCGCTGCTGCTGCCGTCTGCGGTGCTGTTGCGCGCGGCGCCGGTCGGAGACGGCTGGGACCTCGCGCTGTCGGCTCGGTCCTCGGGAAAGCCGCACCTGGTGGGGACGGTCCGGCCCGGCTGACACCCGGTCGCCAACCCCGCCCTCGTCAGCGGTCAGTAGCCGTAACGCCGTCGTCAGCGGTCAGTAGCCGTAACCGCCGTCCTCGGTGGTCGAGCTGCTGGGCTGGTCACCGGGCGTGGACCCGTCGGCATCCCCGCAGCCGGCCAGCACGCCCAGAGCCACCACCGCCGCGGCCACCGCCGCCAGAAGCCTGCGCATGCTCACCCACCGCCTCACGATCGACCCGCCCAGGAGTTGGGCCCCTCTCCCTGGAGCACGGATCGGCGGCGCCACCGGTTCACCCCTCGCCCCGGCCCACGTCCCGGGTCGGGGCGGCTCCGCAGACGCGGAAGGCCAGGGCGATGCCCCTTTCGGGGGCTGCTCGCGCGGCACGGCGCGATGCGACTGAGGTGCCCTGGCCTTCCGATGAGGTTGGTCGGTGAGCCTTACGGTCCCTCGGGCTCGACTGGAGAGCGGTGCGGAGTGGTCACGTCTCGTCTCCTTTCCCATGGAACGTACTGGGACATTCAGTACGGTAGCCCCCCAGGACGCCTTGCGGTCAAGACCCGGCGGACATTCAGGTGCGATGGCGTGTCGGGGGAAGAGCGCCGTCGGAGA
>JBOGDY010000577.1:0-1664 GCA_050742955.1 Actinomycetes bacterium
CCGGCGTGACGAGCCCCCCTCCCCCGCCCGGTGTTCCCGCGTGGGCCTACCTGGCCGCGGTGCTGGCCGAGCGCCGCAACCGCGAGATGGCCCGGATGCAGCCCGCGCGATCGGGGTGGGGATCCACGCCGTACGGCGCGGCGCCGCCACCTGCCCCGCCGTACGGCATGCCGCCCTCCCCGCCGCACGGCGGACCGTCGACCGCGCCGCCTCCGCCGCCGGACGAGCGACCCGGTCCGTTCGCCCCGCCCGGCTGATGCGTCAGTAGCGGTAGTGGTCGGGCTTGTAGGGGCCTGCCACGTCGACGCCGATGTAGGCGGCCTGGTCCTTGGTCAGCTTGGTGAGCCGCACGCCGAGTGCCCCGAGGTGCAGTCGTGCCACCTTCTCGTCCAGGTGCTTGGGCAGCACGTAGACCTGCCGCTCGTAGCGGTCGTTCTTGCTGAAGAGCTCGATCTGGGCGATCGTCTGGTTCGCGAACGAGTTGGACATCACGAAGCTCGGGTGTCCGGTCGCGTTGCCGAGGTTCAGCAGCCGGCCCTCGGACAGCACGATGATCGAACGACCGTTGTCGAACGTCCACTCGTCGACCTGCGGCTTGATGGTCGTACGACGGATGCCCGGCGTCTTGGCGAGGCCCGCCATGTCGATCTCGTTGTCGAAGTGACCGATGTTGCCCACGATCGCCTGGTGCTTCATCTTCGCCATGTTCGCGGCGGTGATGATGTCCTTGTTGCCGGTGGTGGTGATGAAGATGTCGGCGGTCTCGAGCACGTCCTCGAGCGTGGTGACCTGGTAGCCCTCCATCGCGGCCTGCAGCGCGCAGATCGGGTCGATCTCGGTGATGATGACCCGGGCGCCCTGGCCGCGCAGCGACTCGGCGCAGCCCTTGCCGACGTCGCCGTAGCCACAGACCACCGCGACCTTGCCGCCGATCATCACGTCGGTCGCCCTGTTGATGCCGTCGATGAGCGAGTGCCGGCAGCCGTAGAGGTTGTCGAACTTGCTCTTGGTCACCGAGTCGTTGACGTTGATGGCCGGGAAGAGCAGGTCGCCGGACTTGGCGAACTCGTAGAGACGGTGGACACCGGTCGTGGTCTCCTCCGTCACGCCCTTGATGCCGGCGGACATCCTGGTGAAGTACTGCGCGTCCCGGTCCAGTGACCGGCGCAGCGTGTCGAGGATGACCGTCCACTCGTGGGGGTCGTTCTCGTCGGCGCTCGGCACGGCGCCGGCCTTCTCGAGCTCCACGCCCTTGTGCACGAGCAGGGTGGCGTCACCGCCGTCGTCGAGGATCATGTTCGGGCCGTCGTGCCCGGGCCAGTTGAGGGCCTGCTCGGTGCACCACCAGTACTCCTCGAGGGTCTCGCCCTTCCAGGCGAAGACGGGGACGCCCTGCGGGTCGTCGGGAGTGCCCGCCGGACCCACCGCGACGGCGGCCGCCGCGTGGTCCTGCGTGGAGAAGATGTTGCACGACACCCAGCGCACCTCTGCGCCGAGCGCGACCAGGGTCTCGATGAGTACGGCGGTCTGCACGGTCATGTGCAGGGAGCCCATGATGCGGGCGCCGGCCAGCGGCTGACTGTCGGAGAACTCGTCGCGCAGGGCCATCAGGCCGGGCATCTCGTGCTCGGCGAGCCGGATCTCGTTGCGGCCGAACTCGGCCA
>JBOGDY010000578.1:0-1659 GCA_050742955.1 Actinomycetes bacterium
GTCAACGCCGGCGCCGGCTGGCCCGAACCCGTCACGGCGCGGGCCAGCACCCGCCGTACGTTCGTGTCCACCACCGCGTGCCGCCCGCCGAACGCGAAGGACGCCACCGCGGCGGCGGTGTAGGAGCCGACCCCGGGCAGGGCGAGCAAGGCCTGGTACGACGACGGCACCTCGCTCGCGTGGCACTCGACGATCGCCCTCGCCGCCCGGTGCAGCCGCAGCGACCGCCGGGGGTAGCCGAGCCGCCCCCAGGCCCGCACCGCCTCTCCCGGGGCCTCGGCCGCCAGGTGGGCAGGCGTGGGCCAGCGGGTCAGCCACTCGAGGTAGACGGGCAGCACCCGGGCCACCGGGGTCTGCTGCAGCATGACCTCGCTGACGAGCACTCCCCAGGGCGAGGTGTCCGGCCGTCGCCAGGGCAGGTCGCGCGCGTGGTCGGCGTACCAGTCGAGCACTGGCGCGTGCAGTCGTGACGGGGGCATGGCGTCCGCGATCCTGCCACGGCGGGACCCCCGGCCGAGGCTGCGGTGGGCGACCGGCCGACCTCAAGTCGCAGCGCCCCGATGACGATCAGCCACGGAGAGGCCGGCAGTCCCGCCGCGCAGCCTGCCAGCCCGAAATGAGGTGACGTGTCCTCGGACAGGGACTCGGCCGGCGCGGCCGCTCCCCCGCTCGTCGTGGTCGTCGTCGCGGACAGCCGGGCCCGAACGCGCCAGCTGCGGGGCCTGCTGTCGGGGCCGGGTTTCGCGGTGGCCGCCGAGACGTGCACGGCCGAGGACGCCGAGGCGGCCGTGGTCCGTCACGCCCCCGGAGCGGTGCTGCTCGACCTGGACCCCTCGGCCGGCGGCATCGAGGCCATCGAGCGCATCATGGGCACCCGTCCCACCCCGATCGTCATCTGCGGCGCGCTGGCCGAGCACTCCCGGGCGGCGCTGGCGGCGGGGGCGGTCGACGTGGTGGGTGCGCTGGACGCCCTGCCGAGCTCGCCGCAGTACGTCACGGCGCTGCGCCGGCACCTGCGGGTAGCCAGCCGGGTGCGGGTCATCACCCACCCGCGCAACAAGCTGCGCGCGCGGGGGCTCGCCGGCGCCGCCGGGGACCCGGCCCCCGGTAGTGGGGCCGCACCGACCGGCCGCCCGCCGGCCGACGGTCGAGGTACCGGGATCCAGGTCGTCGTCATCGGCGCCTCCACCGGCGGGCCCCCCGCACTGGCCACGATCCTGGCCGACCTGCCGCCGGACCTGGCGGTGCCGGTGCTGGTCGTGCAGCACATGGCCGACGGGTTCGTCGAGGGCCTGGCCACCTGGCTGGACGGGCTGTCCCCGCTGCCGGTGACCATGGCGGCCCAGGGACGGCGGCTTCTGCCCGGCACCGTCGCGGTCGCGCCCGCCGGCATGAACACCATGCTGCGGCACGGTCTGCGGGTCGAGCTACGGGCACCGCTGCCAGGGCAGTTCCATGTGCCCGGCGTCGACGCGGCGTTCGCGAGCTCGGCGACGGTGTGCGGCGACCGGGCGCTCGGCGTGCTGCTCACAGGGATGGGCCGCGACGGGGCGCTCGGGCTGCGCAAGCTGCACGACAAGGGTGCCCTCACGATCGCCCAGGACGAGCCGACCAGCGTCGTCTGGGGCATGCCGGCCGCGGCGCAGGCGCTGGGTGCGG
>JBOGDY010000579.1:0-1657 GCA_050742955.1 Actinomycetes bacterium
ACGCGAGGTCACCAACGGACATCCCACCAGTATGCGGAAGTGACCTGTCCATTACCGCCACGAAACGCACTCACATCAACGTAAGGCGTTTGGTGTCAAGCCTTTGCGCGGGTGCCTGGCCCGTCGCCTCGTCCCTGCATAGCTGTAATCGGGTTGGTCCCAACAGCGTCTAACCGGGTTCGGTGAGGAGACGGGCGGGGCTGCCCAGGATGTGAGGCGAGGTTTGATGTCCTCGATGCCGCGTGGGGCTCGCCCCGCTCGCCGGCTCGACGTGACGCCGATGGGTCAGGCGGCCATGGCCGGCTCCCGGTGGCCGGCGGCGATGTCGGGGTTCCATCTCTGCCGCCTGGTGACGACGGCGTGCAGCTGACGCAGCAGGGTCGCGGCCATCGCGGCGTGCGCCTGCCCGTCGGTCAGCTTGTTGTTCTCCCGGGTGGTCAGGTGCTGGTAGCGGGCGGCGTAGACCGGGTTGGCGCGTTGGGCTCCCCAGACCGCCCGCCAGGCGGCGAGCCGCAGGCCGGGCCGGCCCTGCCCGGTCAGCTTGGTGCGGCCGGTGAAGGTGCCGCTGGTCTTCTCTCTGGGTGCCAGCCCGGCATGCTTGACCAGCGCGCGTCCGGTCGCGAACCGGTTCAGGTCCCCGGTCTCGGCCAGCACCGTGGCCGCGCCCAGGGCGGACAGCCCAGCGATGGAGGTGACCAGCTCGGTCAGCTCCAGCTCGTCGAGCACCGCCAGCATCCGGGTCTCGGTGTCGGCCAGGCTGGTGCGGGTCGCCCGCCGGTCCCCCATCAGGAAGGTCACCCGTTCCAGCGCGCCGCGTCGGTGCGCGAGCACACCGGCCGGGTCGGTCAGCGCGGCGAACACGCCGCGGACGATGCTCAGCCTCGGTTTCTGGCAGTTCCAGCGCGGCAGCTCGCGGCGCACCGCGGCCTCGAACCGGGCCGGCCCGAGCCGCGCCAGCCTGCTCGGGTCACCGTCCGCCCGCTGCAGCACGACGGTCATCGCGGCGCACCACGTCCGTGAGTCGAACGGGTGCTTGGCCGCCTCGAGCACCCCCGGCCAGACGCACTCGAGCAGGTCACGCATCTGCTGCACCTGGCTGGTCGACTCGACCACCAGCCGGGCGCGGCGGGCACCCAGGTGCCGCAACCGGCCCCACGTCGCATCGACGTGCTCCGGCCGGTAGCAGCGCAGCTGCGCGGTGAGCCGGGCGATCAGCACCGCGTCCTTGTCGTCGGTCTTGTCGAAGGTCAGGTCCTCCTGCCGGCGCGACCAGGACACCAGCAGCGGCTGCACACACACGAACGGCAGCCCTCGGTCCGCCGCCAGCTGCCCGACCACCCGCCACCGGTGACCGGTCGGCTCGCACGAGACCGTCACCGACCCGAAGCCGGCTCTCCTGGCTTGAGCCGCGGCCCAGTCCAGGGCCGCCCCCAGCTGCCACGCCCGGCGCCGGAATGTTCGTCGTGCCAGCACCCGCGAGTCGTGGTCGGTCACCACCAGCATCTGCTTGTCATCCGCCAGGTCGATCGCCGCGATCGCATTCGACACCGGCACACACTCGCGCAACGCGGCGAGTTTCGAGTTCCTGTTGCGGTCACCTCGGGACAGGCCAGTAGCCTCGGACATGGACGTCCTCCTCTGCGCATGGGCTCCAACC
>JBOGDY010000580.1:0-1647 GCA_050742955.1 Actinomycetes bacterium
GGCCGGCACCCCGGCGGCCCGCTGCCGGGCGCGCTGCGAGGTCGCGAAGTCGGCGGTGAGCACCGCCTGGGTGGCCGCGGCGGCGGCCTTGATCTGCTCGAGCAGCCGAATCTGGTCGATCCGCTGGTCGTCGCCGGCGGTGCGGTCCGGGCGGTCCAGCGCCCCGAGCAGGCCGGTGAGGGACGCGGTGGTCAGCACCCCGCCGGCGGCGTCGGCGGCATCGGGGGCCTCCGCGGCGGTCGGCGAGCGTTCGAACATGTGTTCGAGTCTAGCAGGTCCGGGTGTCTCTGACGAGGCGGTTGGCGTTCCATCTGCGATGAACCATCAGACGGGCCCTACGCCCAGGTGGTCACCCAATGGCGGTCGCTCGGCAGCAACATGTCCATCTGGGCGTCCTGCTCGCGGCGGTACTGACGGTTGACCGCGGCGAGGCGCGGACGGCGCAGCCGCCGTCGTACCGGGGTGAGGGGTTGTTTGCTCACCGAGCCGGCCCACCTGTCCAGGGTGCACAGAGCCAGGAAGACCCGCATGGCCGGCACCGACGCCGACCCGTCACCGAAGTAGCCGGCCAGCAGCGCGCACTCGTTCAACCTGGCCTGGGGCCGCTGCGAGAGGTGGTCGGGGCGGGCCGACCTCGGCTCGAACATGCGCGCCCCGACGAGCAGCCTGCCCAGGTCCTCGTAGATCGGGGCCCGCCAGTACGGCATGGGGTCGATGACGGTGACCGCTCCCGCGCCGGACACGAACATGTTCTGAGCCACGAAGTCGCCGTGGCTGAGGCCAAGCGGCAGCCGGTCGGGCAGCACGGTCTCGGCGGACTCGCACACCTTGTCGACGAACCGGATCACCTGGTCCCGGCGACCCGTGCGCCCGGACAGGAACTCTCCGTAGCGCCGCAGGAGCTCGATGATGTCGTCGCGTGAGCCCCGGCAGACGGGCACCTCGTGCCCGGGCTCGAGGCTGTGGTAGCGCCGAAGCCACGAGCCGGCGTTCCGCCAGGGCAGCGTCGGCGGGAACTGCCAGTGCTCCGTGGACTGGCGGGCCGCGTTCAGGGTCACGTCGCGCAGGGTCTGCTGCGACTCGGGCTGCATCGCGATGGCGCCCAGTCCCTCGTGGAAACCGTGGGGCTGGATCACCCCGAACCGCCCGTCCGTGACCTTCCCGAAGGCATCCCGGATAAGCACCAGCCCGTCGTGCTCGACCCGCGCCATCCACGCGTCGTCGTCGGACCGGGGCGGGCCGAGGTTCGGGCGGGCCGCGAACGGGTCGCCCCGCCGCTGGGTGGGGTCGGCGCGTCGCTGCTTGACCAGCACCGTCTTGCCCGTCCCTCGGCCGCGGACCTCGATCGTGAACAACCGGCACCGGGGACGTTCCCGAACTTCGATGAGCCGCAGGCTCGCCCCTCCCCCGGCGGGCCCGGGGAACCAGACCGGGGCCTGGGACGCCACCCAGGACAGCACGGCGTCGGTGTTGCCCTGCGGCGACCGCCTGCCCTGCGAGGGGACCGGCGGGTCAGGTGCGCCATCACGGTCGTTCGAGGTCGGCGCCTTGGTCTGGGTCGGCGCCTTGGTCTGGGTCGGCGCCTTGGTCTGGGTCGGCGCCTTCGTCGCGGCCGCCGCCTTCGTCGCGGGCGCCGCCTTCGTCGCG
>JBOGDY010000581.1:0-1644 GCA_050742955.1 Actinomycetes bacterium
CGGGCGACCTCGTCGCCGCGCGGATGGTCGCGGACGAGGCGGAGAAGCGGCTGCGCAGCGAAGGCTTCGTGGCTCCGCAGGTGAAGGTGCACGGCTTCCCCGTGCTGACCCAGATCGCGCGACGCCGGTTCGACGACGTGTCGATGCGGGCCGAGTCGCTGTCCGTGGAGGGCGGCCGAGCGACGGACGTCCGCGCGCAGGCCTCGGGGCTGGTGCTGCCGGACGGCGGGTCGGGCTCGATGACGGGCCTGACCGCGCGCGGGACGGTGCCGTACGCGGAGGTGGCCGAGGCCGCCGGGCTCGAGCGGTTGCGGCTGGAGGCCGGCGACGCCGGCAAGGTCCGCTTGTCCCGTCCGGTGCAGGTGCTCGGCGAGACCCTCGACGTCGCGGGGCAGGCCCGCATCGAGGCCCGCGGCAGCACGGTGCGACTGACCCCCACCGACGTCGAGGTCCGCGGCGGAGAGCCGGCGGACGACCAGCTGTCGGCGCTGCTCGCCGAACGCATCGCGATCGACTACCGGATCCCCGACCTGCCGGACGGTGTCCGGGTCGAGAGCGTGACGGCCGCGGAGGCCGGGCTGGTCGTCCGGGTCACCGGTCGTGACCTGGTGGTGCCCACAGGCTGACCGGGCGCCGGGAATGTCCCGGGTCGCTCCCGATGTTGCCGGTTACGTGGACCGCCTCCTCGTGCTCTGCGCCGCCCTCGCCCTGGCCGCCGGCGTGGGCTGGTGGCTGCGGCGCCCCGGCCGGGGGCTCGCCCACGCGCAGCGCGGGGCCGGCGCTGACGCCGCGCCGACCCTGAGCCCGGCCGACCTCGACCACCCACTCGGCAGCCGGGCCACGCTGGTGCAGTTCTCGACCGCGTTCTGCCAGCCCTGCCGGGCCACCCGGGTGATCCTCACTGACGTGTCCGGGCAGGTGCCCGGGGTGGTGCACGTCGAGGTCGACGCCGAGTCGAACCTCGACCTGGTCCGTCGCCTCGACGTCCGACGCACCCCGACCGTGCTCGTGCTCGACGGCGACGGGCGAGTGGTTCGCCGGGCGAGCGGCCAACCCCGCAAGGCCGACGTGATCGCCGCCCTCGGAACGGTCGTCTCAGCATGAGAGCGGGCGTCTCACCAGATGGACTTAGTCGCCGGCGTGCGGTTACCATCGCACCCGTGAGCACAGAGCTGACCCGACGACGCGCGGTGGACCTGCTGCGCGTCGCGACCGCGCTCTGTTGCGCCTCCTGACACCCCAGCGACCCTCACCCGCTCTCGTCAGGAGCCCCCCATGTACGTCGACCCCCGGGGTCCACGTTTCGCCGCTGTCCTCACCACCCTGGTGCTCGCCCTCGTCCTGTTGACCGGCAGCACATGGCTGCTGCTGGCCCAGGCCGCAGTGTTCGCCCTCGGTGCGGCCGGCCGCTCGCCGTACGCCGTGGTGTTCCAACGCCTGGTCCGGCCGCGCCTCGGGCCGCCGGCCGAGCTGGAGGACGCTCGGCCGCCCCGCTTCGCGCAGCTTGTCGGCCTTGTCTTCACCATTGTGGCCTTGGCGGGTTACGCGCTCGGGTCTAGCGTCCTCGGCGTGGCCGCCACCGCAGCGGCTTTCTCCGCCGCCTTCCTGAACGCCGCCTTCGGCATCTGCCTGGGCTGCGAGGTC
>JBOGDY010000582.1:0-1643 GCA_050742955.1 Actinomycetes bacterium
ACTTCGTCCTCGGTGCGGCGACCCAGGAGCGGCTCTTCGGCGCCCTCGACGCCCGGCGGATGTCGTCGACCGTCGCGGTGACGACCGAGGACGGGTCGCTGGGGACCCGCGGCCGGGTCACCGACGTGCTGCCCACGATGCTCGAGCGCGCGGGCACCGACGTGGTCTACGCCTGCGGCCCGATGGGCATGCTGCGGGCGGTCAGCGCGGTGGCCGCCGAGCGCGGCATCCCGGCGCAGTGCGCCGTCGAGGAGTCGATGGCCTGCGGCATCGGGGTCTGCATGACCTGCGTGCTGCCGGTGACCGGGAACGACGGGGTCACCCGGATGCTTCGGTCCTGCGTGGAGGGCCCGGTGTTCGCCGGTGACCGGGTGCGGTGGGACGACGTCGGCACGGTGCCGGCCGACGCCCACGGCGCCCCGGCGGGGGCGCACTCGTGACCCGGTTCTCCGTCCGCACCGTGCCCGCCCCGGAGCGGGCGGACGAGCCGCGCTACGACTTCCGGACCCGGCTGGGGCCGCTCGAGCTGCCCAACCCGATCCTGACCGCGTCCGGGTGCGCGGCCGCCGGGCGCGAGCTCGACCAGTTCTTCGACGTCGCCGCGCTCGGCGCGATGGTCACCAAGTCGATCATGCTGGAGCCCCGGTCGGGCCGGGCCGCGCCGCGGATGGCCGAGACCCCGAGCGGCATGCTGAACTCCATCGGCCTGCAGGGCCCGGGCATCGACGCGTTCCTCGCCGACGACCTCCCGTGGCTGCACGAGCGCGGGGCGCGGGCGATGGTTTCCATCGCCGGCGGCAGCGTGGCGGACTACGCCCAGCTGGCCCGGCGGCTGCGCGGCCGCGACGGCATGGTCGCGCTCGAGGTCAACATCTCCTGCCCGAACGTCGCGGACCGGGGCCTGGTGTTCGCCTGCGACGCGGACGCGGCCGCCGCGGTGGTGGCGGCGGTCCGGCGCGAGACCGCCCCCTCCGTGCCGGTCTTCGCCAAGCTGTCGCCGGACGTCACCGACATCGTGTCGGTCGCGCGGTCCTGCGTCGACGCCGGGGCCGACGGCCTGTCGATGATCAACACACTGCTCGGCATGGCCCTCGACCTCGCCACGATGCGGCCCGTCCTCGCCGGCGTCACCGGCGGGCTGTCCGGGCCCGCGGTCAAGCCGGTCGCGGTGCGCTGCATCTGGCAGGTGCACGCGGCCCTGCCCGAGGTCCCGATCATCGGCATGGGCGGGGTCCGCTCCGGGCTCGACGCGCTCGAGCTGATCCTGGCCGGCGCCACCGCCGTCTCGGTCGGCACCGCTATCTTCAACGACCCGAACGCGCCGGTCCGGGTGCTGCGCGAGCTGCGCCACGCCCTCGCCGAGCGCGGTTTCGAGCACGTGGCGGACGCCGTCGGGTTCGCCCACCGCTCGCCCGCGCCGCACCCGTCGGCCGGCGCCCCCCGGGCGGCCGACGACCTCGAGACCGCCGGGGCCGAGGGATGACCCCGGCGCCGGTCGCGGTGGCCCTCGACGCCGCCGACCTGGAGACCGCCGTCGCGTGGGCTGAGGCCGTCGGCCCCCACGTGTCGACGATCAAGGTCGGCCTCGAGCTCTACCTGCGGCACGGCGCCGACGCCGTCGTGAAGACAAGGGAGGCCAGCGC
>JBOGDY010000583.1:0-1642 GCA_050742955.1 Actinomycetes bacterium
GAGACTCGTCGGCCACCGGGTTGCGGGGCGGCCGGATGCTGCGGGCCAGCTGGTCGCGGTCGGCCAGCACACTGGCCCCCTGCGCGACGCTGGCCGCGGCGTAGTGAGCCGCGGCCGGGGTCAGCGCCTGCGGCAGCTCGGTGCCCGTCGCCGGACAGCAGGACTCGTCGTAGCAGTCGTAGGACCACCAGCGGCCCCCCTGGACCAGGAGGGACTCGATGACGGTGATCCCCTCCTGGGCCAGGCGCCGCACCAGCGCCTCGATCAGATGCCGTCGGGGAACCGCCCGGCCGTAACCGTCGGGCCCGGGGCGGTCGGCCACCGGATCGGGGCCCGCCTCGGTGTAGCAGACGACGACGGCGCCGGTCGCACCCACGTGCGCTGCCCGGGTCGCCAGGTCGTCCGCGGCATCGTCGTCGGCGTCCTCGGGCATCAGGTCCAGCCGCATGACCAGGCCGTCGCGTCGGCGGGGCCCGTGCAGGCAGACGACCACGACGCTCTCGGCCGGGTGGAAGCCCAGCCGGTAGGGCAGCACGCCGAGGATGTCGGCCGGGCCACTGATCTTGACGACGGTTCTCGTATTGTCGGTCATGCCCCGAGACTGCGACGCCGCGAGCGGCCGTGACGGGACTGTCCCCGTTCTGTGGATGGCTGGCGGGCAGCGAAGGCTGTGCACGACCAGGCTGGTCCGCTAGCCCCTGCCGCCGGGCTCCTCGCGCAGCCTCGGCTCCGTTCGATTTGCGGGACGCAGACCGCGCTTGTCGGCGTAGAAGTCACGGAGCAGGTCCATGTCGGCGGCGATGTCGT
The DNA here is from genome assembly GCA_050742955.1 of Actinomycetes bacterium. Lineage (GTDB taxonomy): Bacteria > Actinomycetota > Actinomycetes > JACCUZ01 > JACCUZ01 > CAWIXB01. The sequence continues at coordinate 808 of JBOGDY010000583.1, forward strand.
CACCAGGCCAGAACGTCGGACCGAAGCCGGCGGTCCGACTCGGCCCGTCGACGAAAGCCATCGTGACCGGCACACCGGCGGCCCGGGCGATGCGGTGGAAGCCGGACTTCCAGTGCTCGACCCGGTCGCGCGTCCCCTCGGGGGTCACGATCAGCTGGAACGAGTCCCCCGCACGGGCCCTCCGGACGAGGGTGTCGACGGTGCCGGCCGGGTCGTTCCGGTCGACCGGGAGGCCGCCAGTGGCGCGCATGAGCACGCCGAGCGGCCACCGGAACAGTTCGCGCTTGCCGAGGAAGCGAGTGGGGATGCCCGCCTGCCAGGCCACGCCGAGCATGAGCAGGTAGTCCCAGTTGGAGGTGTGCGGGGCGGCGACGAGGACACCGACGCGGTCGGCCGGCGGCGGCTCACCGACGAGCCGCCACCCGAGCAACCGCCACAGCCGGCGCGCCACCCACCGCTTCACGACGAACGCCTCACCTGGCAGAGGCTATGTCCCGCACCAGGGCTGAGCTCCGGCTGCCTGTGCTCTGCCACGAGATGCGGGGCAGAGCACAGGCATGCCCGGGAGCCGTCAACCGGTCAGGGCGTCGACGGGCACCGGGTAGCCGCGCACCCGCTGCGGGTGGTCCCCGACAGGGATCCGGGCGACCTCGCGTGGCTCGTCGAAGGTGACCACGGAGATGTCGTCGCTGTCGCTGTTGGACAGGAAGCAGTACCGCCCGTCCGGGCCGGCGGCGGCCCAGTAGGGCTTCTGCCCCACCGGCACGATCCGGTCGACGGTCAGCGAGGACCGGGTGATGATCGCCGCATAGTCCGAGACGGTGCCGGCATCGCA
>JBOGDY010000584.1:0-1640 GCA_050742955.1 Actinomycetes bacterium
GGCGACCTCTTTGAGGAGCTGTTCGTCGAGCCCGCCGAGGTGATCCCCTTTCCTCCGGCCGGCGAAGGCGACCGGTCGTGACCGCCGCCGTCAGCTGTGCGCTGTGCGGGGCGACCGCGCCCGAGCTGCCGCTGACGTGGACCTCGTCGGTGGAGCGCGGCCGCACGCTCTACTACTGCACGGCCTGCAGCCGCGACAACGTCCGCGCCATCGAGGGCCGGCTGGACGCCGAGTGGTGGTGATCCCGGTGCCGTCCGAGCGGGCACGCGCGGGCGGTCAGACGTCGAAGCCCGGCAGCCACTTCCTCATCTCGTCGCGCACGGCCACCCGCGCGTCGAGCTGGCAGAGCACCCCCACCCCGCCGAGCCAGACCCGGTGGATGAGCAGGTAGGACGGCGGCAGGTTCAGCTTGAGCCCGAGGGTGTAGCCCGGCCGGCGCGGGTCGTTGATGCGGGTGAACTGCGCGCGCATCCACTCCCGGGTGAAGTGGTAGCGGCTGGACCGGGCCGGTTCGACCAGAGGCGCCAGGTAGTCGAGCAGCGCCTCGGCGTCGACGGTCATCCGTGGCTTCACGAACCCCTCGACGCGCAGGCCCCGGAGAACCTCGGCCGCGTCACCCGACAGCGCGACCGCGAGCAGCCGACCCATCGACGGCGGCAGCCCACCGGGCAGCCGGGCCACCGCGCCGTAGTCGAGCACCCCGAGACGCCCGTCGGGGAGCATGCGGTAGTTGCCGGGGTGCGGGTCGGCGTGCAGCAGACCGGCCCGCTGGGGCCCGGAGAACAGGAAGCGCAGGTAGAGGGTTCCGGCGTGGTCGCGCTGTGCCCGTGTGCCCTCCCGGATGATCCGTGACAGCGGCTCGCCCTCCAGCCACTCGCTGACGAGGACGCGGTCGGACCCGGCGACCACCCTGGGCACGGCGAACTCGCCGTCGCCGTCGTAGGCGGCCGCGAACCGGGCCTGGGCCTCGGCCTCGAGGCCGTAGTCGAGCTCTTCCGCGACCCGGGCCTTCAGCTCGTCGAGCAGCGGTTTGATGTCGAGCCCCGGGATCCAGGATCCGAACGCCCGGCCGAGCCGGCCGAGCTGGTTGAAGTCCGAGATCAGGGCGGCACCCGCCCCGGGATACTGCACCTTCACGGCCACCGGCCGGCCGTCGTTCCAGACCGCCCGGTGGACCTGGCCGATCGAGGCCGCCGCGGCGGGCTTGTCGTGGAACTCCCGGAACTCGCGGCGCCACTGCCGGCCGAGCTGGTCGGCCAGCTCGCGGTGGACGACCGCGGCCGGCAGCGGGGGCGCGGCATCCTGGAGCCTGGTCAGCGTGGCGCGGTAGGGACCGGCCAGGTGCTCGGGCAGGGCAGCTTCGAAGATCGACATCGCCTGGCCGAGCTTCATCGCCCCGCCCTTGAGCTCGCCGAGCACCCGGAAGAGCTGCTCGGCGGTGCGCGCCTGCACCTCGGCCGCGACCACCTCGGCGGGCCGCCCGCCCAGGCGACGACCGATGCCCAGCGTGGCCCGCCCGGCGTAGCCGATCGGCAGGCCCGCCAGCTTGACCGTGCGGGTCACCGCACGGCGGGGCAGGTCGTCCATCCGGCCATTGTCCCCGAGAGGGCGGGCCCGGCGGGTGAAACCAGCCGCGTCAC
>JBOGDY010000585.1:0-1634 GCA_050742955.1 Actinomycetes bacterium
GACGAGCAGCGAGCGCACCGTTCCCTCGCTGACCACCTCGTCGTAGCCGGTGAAGGTGCTCGCGCCGCTGGCGTCGAGCACGGAGCGGTACGCCGAGACGTCGGCGTGCCCGGTACGGCGCTCCCGGGCGTCGCGCTGGGCCCGCTCCCGCTGCTCCCTCATCAGCCGGCGGAACCCGTCCTCGTCGACGTGCAGGCCCTGCTCGGACGCCATCTCCAGGGTCAGGTCGATCGGGAACCCGTAGGTGTCGTGCAGCTGGAACGCCTGGCTCCCGCTGATCCCCCCCGTGGCCGGACCGGCACCGGTCTCGGCCATGACCCCGTCGTGCCGGGCCTGCCGGGCGAACTGGTCGAAGATGGTGGTCCCTGCCCGGAGGGTCTGGCGGAACGTCTCCTCCTCGGCGTAGGCGACCTGGCTGATGCGCTCGAACTGCTGGGCGAGCTCGGGATAGGACGGCGCCATGGCGCCCTTCGAGACGGGCACCAGCACGGGCAGGACCGGCTCGTCGACTCCCAGCAGCCGCATCGAGCGCACCACGCGCCGCAGCAGCCGGCGCAGCACGTAGCCCCGGGCCTCGTTGCCGGGAGTGACACCGTCGTTGAGGAGCATGAGGGCGCTGCGGACGTGGTCGGCGACGACCCGTAGCCGGACGTCGTCGGTGTGGTCGGCGCCGTACTTCTTGCCGGCCAGGTCGGCCGCGCGGTCGAGGACGGGGAAGACCTCGTCGATCTCGTAGATGTTGTCGACGCCTTGCAGCAGGAGTGCCACGCGCTCCAGACCCATGCCGGTGTCGATGTTCTTGGCCGGCAGGTCGCCGAGGATCTCGTAGTCGCCCTTGTTCGGCCCGGTCGTGGCGCCGCGCTCGTACTGCATGAACACCAGGTTCCAGATCTCGAGGAACCGCTCCTCGTCGACCACCGGGCCACCGTCGGGGCCGTAGTCCGGGCCGCGGTCGATGTAGACCTCGCTGCACGAACCCGCCGGGCCGGGCACCCCCATGTCCCAGGTGTTGTCCTTCTTGCCGCGACGCTGGATGCGTCCCTCGGGCAGGATGCGCCGCCACAGCCCGAACGCCTCGTCGTCGTCCTGGTAGACGGTGGCCCAGACCTGGTCCGGGTGGAACCCGTAGCCCCCCTCGGCCTGCGAGCTGGTGACGAGCTGCCAGGCCAGCTCGATGGCGCCTTCCTTGAAGTAGTCGCCGAACGAGAAGTTGCCGTTCATCTGGAAGAAGGTGCCGTGCCGGGTGGTCTGGCCGACCTCCTCTATGTCGAGGGTGCGCACGCACTTCTGCACGCTCGCGGCCCGCAGGTAGGGCGGCGTCTCCTGGCCCAGGAAGTAAGGCTTGAACGGCACCATGCCGGCGTTGACGAACAGCAGGTTGGGGTCGTCCAGCAGCAGCGACGCGGACGGGACCACGGTGTGGTCGCGCTCTGCGAAGAAGTCCAGAAACCGTCGCTTGATCTCGGCGGTCTCCATCAGCGGGCCGTCCTCCGGTCACGCGTCGGGTGCTCGACCACGTCGGCGGCCTCCTCGGGCGAGAGCCGGTGGGCCTCGTCCAGACCCAGCGCGTCGCGCAGCTCGAGCTCACGCTCGGCCATGCCGGCCCGGACCTGGTCGGCGAAGTAGCGGAGGGA
>JBOGDY010000586.1:0-1630 GCA_050742955.1 Actinomycetes bacterium
TACGCCGAGGTCTACGACGTGGGGCACGCCGACGAGATGGCGGGCCGGATCCTCTCGGCCGAGGACGACGCATGGCGGGCCGGGCGAGAGCACCACCGGTCGGCGACGCTCGACGAGATCTTCCGGTCGGTGGGCGTGGACCCGGTGGGGGAACGGCACGAGCGCGCTCTGGCGGCGTACCACGCGTTCTGGGAACCGCACACCCACACCGACCCCGACGTACCGGAGCTCTTCGCGGGGCTGCGCGACCGCGGTATCCGCATCGGCGTACTGTCCAACACGCTCTGGACGCGCGAGCACCACGAGGCCGTGTTCCGTCGCGACGGCGTGCTCGAGCAGATCGACGGCGCGGTCTACTCCAGCGAGATCCCCTACACCAAACCCCACCCCGAGGCTTTCCGCGCTGCGATGGCGGCGGTCGCGGCCGACGACCCGGCCCGCGTCGTCTTCGTCGGCGACCGGCCCTACGACGACGTGCACGGTGCCAAGGCGATCGGTATGCGTGCTGTCCTCGTGCCGCACAGCGCCATCCCGGCCGTTCAGAGGGGTCACGTCGAGGGCGACCCCGACGCGGTCGTCGACCGGCTGGCCGACCTGCTGTCGTTGGTGGACGGCTGGAACTCCTGACCGATGCCCGTGCAGCCGCACGACCGCGACGATCGCCGCCGCGAGTGGGTCTCGACCCTGCCCAAGATCGTGGCGGAGCTCGCCCATCGCTGGTCGCTCCAGCTCGGCGAGCCGTTCCAGCCGGGCGGGCAGACGTCGTGGGTCGCGCCGGCACGTGACGATACTGGGGAGGATCTGGTCCTCAAGGTGGGCTGGCGGCATCCCGAGGCGGAGCAAGAGGCGGACGGGCTGCGGTTCTGGGCGGGTCAGGGCGTTGTCCGGTGACACCAGCGCACTGCTGATGGAACGGAGCGTGCCGGGCGATCCGCTCACCGCCGTGCCCAGTGCGAAGCAGGACGTCGTCGTTGCCGGCCTGCTACGTCGGCTGTGGCAGCCGCCCTCGCCCGGTCACCAGTTCCGCCCGCCACAGCAGATGTGCGACGAGTGGGTCGACGAGTACGAGGCGAAGGTGGCTCGCACCGCAACAGCTCTGGACCCCGGGCTGGCGAGAGCGGGCATCGCGCTGTTCCGCGCCCTTTCCGCGACCACAGACCGCAGTGTGCTGCTCTGCACAGACCTGCACGCCGGCAACGTCCTTGCCGCCCGGCGCGAGCCGTGGCTAGTGATCGACCCGAAGCCCTATGTCGGCGATCCCGCCTACGACCCACTGCAGCACATGCTGAACAACGACGACCGGCTGCTCGCCGACCCGGCCGGCCTCGCACGCCGGATGGCAGGCCTGCTCGAACTCGACCCCGGCCGCGTCCTCAAGTGGCTCTTCGCACGCTGCGTCCAGGAGTCGCCCGACCGGCCCGAGTTGTGCCACTCGTGGCGCGAGCGTTGGCGCCGGACTAGCGAGCGTTGGCGCCGGACTAGAAGGGCGGTTCGTCGTCGCTCGGTGGGTCGGGGTCGTCGGGTGGTTCGGTTTGCGGTTTGGGGGTGGGCGCGAGGGTGGGGTGGTCGAGGAGGGGTTCGGCGGGGCGGTGGTAGGTGCGCCCGGACGGGAGGGTGATCCACAGTCCGC
>JBOGDY010000587.1:0-1629 GCA_050742955.1 Actinomycetes bacterium
CCGTCGACCATGGGGGTTCCGCTGGGGATGCCCACGGTCGGGGAGCCCCCCGTCGTACCGGTGCCCGCCCCTGCCTGCGGCTGACGTGCGCCGCCCCTTCGCGGTCCGCCTGCTCGTGACGGCGCCGCACCGGCTCGCGCTGCGGGTGTTCGCGCTGGCCCCTCCCGTGGTCCGGCGCTGGATCGTCCGACTCGTGTCGCCCACCTACGTGGTCGGGGTGGTCCTCGTCCTGCGCTGCGGCGACGACGTGCTGCTGCTCGACCAGCGACACGACCCGACCGACTGGTCGCTGCCCGGCGGGCTGCTCGAGCGGGGCGAGAGCCCGCGCGAGGCCCTGGACCGCGAGCTCGTCGAGGAGCTCGGCCTCGTGGTGCCTGTCGCCTCCGACCAGCCCACGCGCACGCTGGTCGCCGTCCAGGAGCGCCGCATCGACCTGGTCTTCGAGTCGTGGGCCGACGAGCCGCCCGAGCTGCAGGTCGACGGTGTCGAGGTGGTGGAAGCGGTGTGGCGGCCGATCCGGGCGCCGGTCGAGAACCCCACGACGGCGGCGGTGCTGCGCTCGGTGCTGGACGGTTAGGTTCCTGCCGTGCTGGTGTCCGCCGCGGTGTGCCCGCACCCCCCTCTGCTGGTGCCCGAGCTCGCGGCAGGCGCCGCGGCCGAGCTCGACGACCTGCGGTCCGCCTGCGCCGAGGCGATCGGCGGTCTCGTCGCCTCCCGGCCGGACCTGCTGGTCGTGGTCGGGCAGGCGCCGGTGGTCGGGCCGTTCCCCGCCGCGGCCTGGGGCAGCCTCAGGCCGTACGGCGTGGACATCCGCGTCGGCACCGGCCCCGGTCCGGCCTCGCTCCCGCTGTCGCTCACCATCGGGCGCTGGCTGCTGGACCGGAGCGGCGTGACGGTGCCCTGGCTGCTCTTCGGGGTGCCCGCGGACGCCCCGCCGGGCCGCTGCGCGGACCTCGGCGCCGCGCTGGCCGACCGGGCCCCGCGGGTGGCGCTGCTCGTCATGGGTGACGGGACCGGCCGCCGGGTGCCCAAGCCCGGCTACCTCGACGAGCGGGCCGAGCCCTACGACGACGCCGTCGTCGAGGCCCTCCGGACGGTCGACCGCGAGGCGCTGCTGGCGCTCGACCCAGCCCTGGCGGTCGAGCTGCTGGTGGCGGGACGGGCGGCGTGGCAGGTCCTCGCCGGGGCGACGCAGGGCGAGGGGTGGGTAGGCGACGTGACCTACGCGGCCGCGCCGTACGGGGTGGGCTACCTGGTCGCGACCTGGCTGCGGACCACCGCCTGACCCGCACGGACCAAAGTGACGGGGCGGCACTCCTGAGCCACTCACACCGTCGCACCAGCCCCATGCGTCACAAAGGTGCGTGTGAGTCAGGGCCCCAGGGCCTGACCCTGGCCGCCCTCAGGGCTTGCGGCGGTGCTCCGGGATGTCGTCGTCGCGACCGTCGAGCTTGTCGAGGGCGTCCTTCGTCGCCTTGGCGCCCTTGTCGATCTGCCCGGTTCGCTTGCCGCCGGTCTTCTCGTCGGCCATTCCCGCGGCCTTGTCGATGCCCTTGCTGATCTTGTCCCCGTGGGTGTCGACGGCCTTCTCGGCCTTCCTGCGCAGCTTGTCGAACATGCCCATGCGCC
>JBOGDY010000588.1:0-1623 GCA_050742955.1 Actinomycetes bacterium
GATGAAGAGGATGTGCTGCACCTCGTAGTTCACCGAACCTGTCGCGAACGCACCGGGGAGCACCTGCCGTGTGAAGGCCGCGATCTCGTCGAGACCGATGAGGCGACGACCAGCTCCATTGACCCACACTGCTGACTCGTCGAAGAGGTCGAGGAAGCCATCGACGTCCTCCTGTCGCTGGCAACGCTCCAACGTGGACACGCGTTCGATCAACGCATCCGCGTCGGCTGATGTGGCGTCGGACGGGTGGACTGTCGCAGGTGTTGTGGTCAGGTTGTCCGTCATGCCGGAACGTTAGGACTTCAAGTGAAGTTGAGGTCAAGAGCACCATCCGTCCGCCTGGCTCGCCGTACTCAGGCCGGGTAGACACGGGTCTCGGTGGCCTTGACCGCCGCCCACACCGTCGCGCCGGGGGTGAGGCCGAGCTCGGCGACGGCGAGGGCGGTCACGTCCGCCACGACGTCGACCGCGCCCTCCCCCCCGGGCTCGAGCGAGACCCGCACCGTGTCGCCAAGCTCCTCCACCGACGCCACGACAGCGGGCCAGGTGTTGCGGGGGCTGCCCTCCGGCAGGTGCCGGTGCAGCGCGACGGCGCTCGGCGCGAACGCCACGAAGACCGGCCCGGTGGGGTGTTCAGCGGTCGAGAGGGTCGCTCCACCTTCGAGCCGGACCCGGCCGTCCGCCGCCTGGCCGCGGTAGAGGTTGAGCCCGACCAGGGTCGCGACGTAGGAGGTGCGCGGGTGTCGGGCTACATCGGCCGGCGTTCCGGTCTGCACGACCCGACCGGACTCCACCACGACCAGCCGGTCGGCGAGCACCATCGCGTCCAGGGCGTCGTGCGTGACGAGCAGGGTCGCGCCGGAGAAGGCGGCGAGGTGGCGGCGCAGGTCGGCGCGGACCTGCAGCCGGGTGCCCGCGTCGAGCGCCGCCAACGGCTCGTCGAGCAGCAGCAGCCGCGGTTCGAGCACCAGTGCCCTGGCCAGCGCGACGCGCTGCGCCTGGCCGCCGGACAGCGTTCGCGGCCGCGCGCCCGCGAGGTGGGCGAGTCCGACCCGGGCCAGCCAGGCGTCGGCGCGTCGGCGGGCCGCGCGGCGGTCGACACCCCGGGCACGCAGCCCGAAGGCGACGTTCTCGCGGGCGCTGAGGTGCGGGAACAGGAGGTAGTCCTGGAACACCACGGCGACCTGACGCTGCTCGGACGGGACCCGGACCCCGGCGACGGTGTCGTCGAGCACCTCCCCGTCGAGGCGCACGTCCGCGTCGTCGGCGTCGACCAGCCCGGCGAGCACGCGCAGCGCCGTCGTCTTGCCGGCACCGTTGGGGCCGAGCAGCGCCACGACCTCCCCCGCGCCGACCTCGACCTCGACGTCGAGCCGGAAGGCGGCACGGTCGACTCGGATGCTCGCCTGCAGCGTCACGCGACAACCCTGCCCCGCCTCACGTCGGTCCGGTCAGCCAGCGATCACGCAGACCGGCGAGAACAGCGACCGACACCAGGAGCAGCACCAGCGACAGGGCGATAGCGGCCGACGGGTCGCGCTGCAGCGCGAGGTAGACCTCGACCGGCATGGTGCGGGTGGTGCCGGGGAAGTTGCCGGCGAACGTGATGGTGGCGCCGAACTC
>JBOGDY010000589.1:0-1622 GCA_050742955.1 Actinomycetes bacterium
GCGCAGCGGCAGCGACCGGCCCGACCGCCCCACCGAGCATCACCGCCCGACGCACGTCGGCGGCGGGCAACTGCGCCGCCAGCGCGACCGCGTCGAGCATGACCCCCTCGAGCGCGCCCTGCCGCAGCTCACCGGTCAGCAGGCCGCGCAGCAGGTGCTGCTCCGGCTCGGTCGAGCGCTCGAACAGGCCGCCGACCAGCCGCGCCCGCTCGGCCTGCGAACCGGGTCCCGACACGGCGGCGACCCGCTCCAGCGTCGCGTCCACCTCGCCGACCGTCAGGCTCGGCTCCGCGGCCGCTGCCGGCACGTCGCGCAAGGACGCCCACCCGACGCCCGTACGCCGTTGCCGCGGCTCGCCCGAGAGGTAGGCCACGACCACCGGCACCTCGGCCGGGTCGGCGGCCCGCAGGCACTCGGCGATCTCGGCGACCTTCGCCTTGCGACCGGTCGTCGCGGACACCGCCGCGGACGCGCGGGCGACCTCGGCGAGCAGCACCCGCCCATTCTGGCCGCGGGCACCGACAGTCAGGCCAGCCCGCCCGCGCGAGCCGGCGGTGCGAAGGTGTCGACCTCGGCCCGGTCCCGGCCGCCCGCCTTCGCCGCGTAGAGGGCGCGGTCGGCGCGGGCGACGAGGCTGTCGGCGTCCTCCACCCCGTCGTACATCGCCAGGCCCGCGGAGCAGGTCTGCCCGCCCGGCATGGTCCGGCGCAGCCGAGCGGCCACGTCCCAGGCGTCCTGCAGCGAGCATCCCGGCAGGAGCAGCGCGAACTCCTCGCCGCCCCACCTCGCCATCACGTCCGTGGTCCGCAGGAGCCGGCGGCCGTTCTCCGCGAACGCCGCCAGCAGCTGGTCGCCCGCCGCGTGGCCCTCCCGGTCGTTGAACGCCTTGAAGTGGTCGATGTCCAGCATGGCCACCGCCAACGGCTGGCCCGACCGGCGCGCCCCGGCGATCGCGCGGGTGAGCAGGTCGTCCCACGCCCGCCGGTTCGGCAGGCCGGTCAGGGCATCGGTCGCGGCGAGCTCCACCAACCGCTTGAGCATCGACTCACGTTCGAGCGCGACACCCGCCTCGACGGCCAGCAGGCCGACGGCCGAGGCACGCCGCGACTCCAGGTCAGGGACCGAGTCGCGCCACGCCGCCAGCAGCACGCCGACGACGCGCTCGTCACGGCGTACCGGCTCGAAGAGCACGCTTCGGACCTGCATGGCCCGCGCCATCGCCCGGGCCACCGTCGGGTCGTTCTGCGCGTCCGCGCAGAACACCCGCTGCCCGGTGCGGAACGCCGTCACGGTCCCGGACGGCTGGCCGTCGAGTGCGATGAGCCTCGCCGGCGACTCGCCACCGTGACCCGCGGTCAGCCGCAGCAGATCGGGCCCCTCAGGCTCGAAGAGGTAGGCGAGGTCGGCGCCGGCGATCTCGCCCACTGCCGCGACGATGGTCTCCCGCGGGTCGGCGCCGGACTGGATCTCGCGGACCACCCGGGCGGTGGCCGCAAGGTTGGTCTCGGAGTCGCGCAGCGCCTGCTCGGCCCGCAGCCGGTCCGAGACGTCCTCACCGATGCCGATGAACCCGGTCACCCGGCCGTCAGCGGCCCGGATCGCGGTCACCGTCAGGTCGACGG
>JBOGDY010000590.1:0-1614 GCA_050742955.1 Actinomycetes bacterium
GTGCCAGGCCTAGCTCGGGTGCCTCGTCGGCCAGCACCCGTACGCCGATGCCCGCGGCGGCGAACCGCTCCGCCGCTGCCCGCACGTCGCGCAGCGCCTCGGCGCGCCCGGTATGGCTGACGAACAGCACCGACCGCGAGGCGCCGGTCCCGGCCGGCCGGCCCGCCTCCGTCACGACGGCCCCGTCGAGACCGCCGACATCAGCTCGGCCTCCGCCAGCGCCGGCGCGTCCCGGCGCAGCCACAGGAAGTACTCCACGTTCCCGGCCGGCCCCGGCAGCGGGCTGGCCGTGACGCCCCTGACCCCAAGGCCGTGCTCGTCGTGCGCGGAACGAGCGACCTCGGCGACCGCCTCGGCCCGCAGCGCCGGGTCACGCACCACCCCTCCCGGGCCGAGCCGGTCGCGGCCGACCTCGAACTGCGGCTTGACCATCGGCACGAGGTCCGCGTCTGGCGTCGCGCATCGGACCAGGGCAGGCAGCACCAACCGCAGGGAGATGAACGACAGGTCGGCGACCACCAGGTCGACCGGCGGACCCACGGTCGCGGGCTGCAGGTCACGCACGTTGGTGCGGTCGCGCACGGTCACCCGGTCGTCGGACCGCAGCGACCAGGCCAGCTGCCCGTAGCCGACGTCGACGCACACGACGTGCGCTGCACCGCGGCGCAGCAGCACGTCGGTGAACCCCCCGGTCGACGCGCCGGCGTCCAGGCAACGCCTGCCCCGCACCACGAGGCCGTCCGTGCCGTCCGGGCCGCTGCTCGCGAAGGCGTCCAGCGCGCCGGCCAGCTTGTGGCCGCCGCGGGACACGTAGCCCTGTGCAGTCGGCTGACCCGAGACGACGATGGGGGCAGCGGCATCGACCTGCGTCGCCGGCTTGGCCTTCGGGTTCCCGCCCACCCGCACCCGGCCGGCCTCGACCAGGGCCACGGCCTGCTCCCGCGAGCGGGCCAGGCCCCGTCGTACCAGCTCGGCGTCCAGGCGCGTGCGGCGTGTCACGACCCCGCGTCCCCCGCACTCTCCGGGTCGGTGCCCTGCGCGGTCGGGTCGTCGTCACGGCGGGACGCATCGGCCAGCACGTCCTGCAGGATGCGGTGCACGTCCTCGTAGACCTCGACGTGCTCGGACGCCGGCCGGTCGGCCAGCTCTTCGAGGCGGCGCAGCGCGTCCGCGACCCGGGGGTCGGCGACGTCGGGCGTGCCCTCGCCGACCGGCTCGGACTCCGGGGTCGTCACGACGTGGACCCTTCTGCCGCTGACTTCTTCGCCGTGCCCTTCTTCGCCGCCGAAGCTTTCTTCGCCGTGCTCTTCTTTCCTGCCGAGGTCTTCGACCCCGCCCGGGCCCGCGCCGAGCGCCGCTCCCGCTGCAGCTCCTGCACCCGGTCGTCCAGGTCCTGGACCTGCTGGATCACCGCGTCGAGCTCGCCGCGCATCGCCAACCCGAGCCGGTTCACCGCCCGGTCGGCCTCGGCGCGCACCAGCCCGACGAGCAGGTCGCGGTTCGCCCGGCTGGTGGCGATCAGGTCGTCGGCCAGCGAACCGACCTGTTCCCGCATCGGCTGCGGGACGACGGCGTCGACCCCGGCCTCGCCCTGACTCAGCAGCGTCCGCGCCG
>JBOGDY010000591.1:0-1607 GCA_050742955.1 Actinomycetes bacterium
CCCGTGCACGGCGAGCTGCCCACGTCGGGGCTGACCACGGTCCTCGTGGTCGCGTCGGGCGGCGTCGTGTCGGGTCAGGGCTTCATCGCCGGCACCCGTGACGGGGCGAGCTATCCCATCATCAGCGCGGACGAGGCCTTCGAGGCGTTGGCCCGGACACCCGTGCCGCTGCCGGCGATCGCCTGCCCGGAGCAGCTGACCGACGACCGGGCGGTCCCGCCGTGCGGTGTGCCAAAGCCACTGACCGTCGTGGGCGCGACGTTCGGGCTCTCGATGCAGTACGACGGGGAGCGCCCGCTGCTGGTGCCCTCCTGGCTCTTCGATGTCGAAGGCCTGGACGAGCCCATGGCCCAGGTGGCCGTCGACCCGGCGTACCTCGCCGGGCCGGAGCCCGGACCCACGGCCAGCACCGACCCCGGGACCGGCGGGGGCAGCGTCCCCGGCTCCCCCGGGACCGGGACGCCCGTCGACCCGGTCGACCCGACGATGCCGACCGCCGAGCCGCCGACCGGGGCGCGGTTCACCGACGCCGCCATCGCCGACGACGGACGCACGCTGCTGGTGACGTTCTTCGGCGGGGTCGAGGAGTGCTACGACTACGCGGTCACGGCCGAGGAGTCCGCGGCCGTGGTGTCGTTGACGCTGGTCGAGAGGACGGTGCCCGGTGACCGGGCCTGCATCGAGCTGGCCCAGGAGCACCGGCGGAAGGTGCCGCTGGAGGAGCCACTGGGCGACCGCCGGGTGGTCGACGCGGAGTCCGGCAGCACCGTGACCGTGCGCGGACGAGGCTAGGCGCCTCAGACGGCCCTAGTGAAACGAGTCCCCGCAGGCGCAGGACCCGCCAGCGTTGGGGTTGTCGATGGTGAAGCCCTGCTTCTCGATGGTGTCGACGAAGTCGATGGTGGCACCCCCGAGATAGGGAGCGCTCATGCGGTCGACGACAACGCCGACCCCGTCGAAGTCCTTGACCACGTCACCGTCGAGCGAGCGCTCGTCGAAGAACAGCTGGTAGCGGAGGCCGGAGCACCCACCGGGCTGCACCGCCACCCGCAGGTGGAGGTCGTCGCGGCCCTCCTGCTCGAGCAGGCCCTTGACCTTGGTCGCGGCGGTACCGGTGAGCACGATGCCCTGCTGCGTGGTCTCGTCCTGAACGGTCATTGTGCATGCTCCTGATCGAAGTCGGTCGGGGTGACCCGTCGGTGCGAACGAGCCGCCTGCCCGGGTCATTCCACATCTATGGTTACACAGTCAGCGCGACCACGTGCGCGCCACGCGAGCAGCAAGGGCCGACAGGCCCTCCGCCGGCGTGTGACCTCGCTCACTGGCGGTGAGATCGACCACGGCGTACGCCGATTCGATCCCCGCGTTGGACAGCTCACGGCGCCCGACCTCGACCCGGCCGGCCAGCACGACCACGGGCCGGCCCGACTCGAGCCCGGTCCGGGCCACGCCCGCCACGACCTTGCCGCGCAGGGACTGCCAGTCGAACGCCCCCTCGCCGCTGACCAGCAGGTCGACCCGCCGTGCCCGGTCGGCCAGCCGGGTCGCGTCCAGGGCCAGCTGGGCGCCGGGGAGCCGCACGCCGCCGACCAGCAGCAGCCCGAAGC
>JBOGDY010000592.1:0-1606 GCA_050742955.1 Actinomycetes bacterium
GCCGTACGGCGCTGCGCACCGTAGGAGCCTGGTACGGCGCCCTGTCCGGGCATGACGAGGTCGTCGCGCTGGCCGCGCTCTCGCAGGTCCCGGTGCGCGTGCTGGTCGGCGAGCGGGACCTGCTCACCCCGCCGGGCGAGGCGCGGTTCATCGCCGAGCGTCTGTCAGCCGATGCGGTCCTCGACGTCATGCCGGACGCCGGGCACATGCTGCCGATGGAGCGGCCGCAGCAGGTAGCCGACCATCTCACCGACCTGGTGGAGGGAGCCCGATGACGGCCGCGCCCGAACTCGTCCCGCAGGCCCCGGAGGTCCTCGAGCCCGACGTCGTGATCGTCGGCAGTGGCTTCTCCGGCCTGGCGATGGCCGTCCGGCTGGTCCGGTCCGGCGACGCCCGCATCGACGACATCGTGCTGCTGGAGAAGGACGACGACCTCGGCGGCACGTGGCGCGACAACACCTACCCCGGCTGCGCGTGCGACGTCCCGTCCAACCTCTACTCCTTCTCCTTCGCGCCCAAGCCCGACTGGAGCCACGCCTTCGCCCGCCAGCCGGAGATCCTCGGCTACCTGCGCGACGTCGCGCGGCGCTATGGCGTGGACGAGCGGATCCGCTACGGCGAGGAGGTGGTGGAGGCCCGCTACGACGACGGCCGGTGGGACGTCCGCACGGCGAGGGGCACCCGGCTGCGTCCCCGGACACTGGTGCTGGGCACCGGCGCGCTGCACGTCCCGACCATCCCCGACCTGCCCGGGCTCGACAGCTTCGACGGGCCGGTCTTCCACTCCGCCCGCTGGCCCGAGGGCGACGACGGTCTCGACGGCAAGCGCGTGGCGGTCATCGGCACCGGCGCCAGCGCGGTCCAGATCGTGCCCGCGATCGCGCCCCGCACCGCCGAGCTGGCTGTCTTCCAGCGGACACCGGCATGGGTGCTGCCCAAGGTCGACCGCGCGTTCGGCAGGCTCGAACGGTGGCTCTACTCGGTCGCCCCCGCGGTGCAGCGGCTGGTCCGCGCCGGGGTGTTCTGGCGGCTCGAGTCGCGCGTCCTCGCGTTCGTGGCGCACCCCAAGGCGATGCAGGTGGCCGAGAAGGTCGCCCGCCGGCACCTCGCCAGGCAGGTCAGCGACCCGGACGTCCGGGCTGCGCTGACCCCCGACTACCGCATCGGCTGCAAGCGGATCCTGCTCTCCAACGACTACTGGGCGTCCTTCGACCGCACCGACGTGCGCCTGGTCACCGATGCGATCACGCAGGTCGAGCCGGACGCCGTGGTGACGGGTGACGGGCGGCGGCACGAGGTCGACGCGATCGTGCTGGGCACCGGGTTCCGGGTGGCCGAGCCGTTCCGCCACATGGCCGTTACCGGTCCCGGTGGCCGCACCTTCGCAGAGGAGTGGTCGCAGGGCATGCAGGGCTACCTGGGCGTGGCCGTCGCCGGCTTCCCCAACCTGTTCCTGCTGCAGGGCCCCAACTCGGGGCTCGGCCACAGCTCGCAGATCTTCACCATCGAGCGGCAGGTCGACTACGTGGCCGGCGCGCTGCGGCTGCGCGACCGGCGCGCGGCCCGGTCGGTCGGCGTCGACCACCGCGTGCAGCGGGGGTTCAAC
>JBOGDY010000593.1:0-1598 GCA_050742955.1 Actinomycetes bacterium
ATTGGTCGTTGGGCGGTGCCGAGGGACGCCGGCTGAGGGCGTGCATGTCCGCCGCGTCTGCCGCGGTTTCCGGTCCTTGGCTGGTTGGGGCGGTGGGGCGGCGTCAGGTGCGGAGTGCGTCGAGCCGGTACTGGCCGGCCAGCAGGGGGTCGGCCCAGGGCCAGCCGCGGGGGAGTCGCAGCAGGTGTCGCCGGCCGGTGCGCACGATCCGGCCGGCGATGTTGAGGAGGCGCAGTCGCAGCCGTTTCGGTTCCCAGGTCCGCGCCGGGGTGTCGGCCAGGGCGAGGTGTTGGGTCCAGGC
Organism: Actinomycetes bacterium; assembly: GCA_050742955.1. GTDB lineage: Bacteria > Actinomycetota > Actinomycetes > JACCUZ01 > JACCUZ01 > CAWIXB01. The sequence goes on from JBOGDY010000593.1 coordinate 302, forward strand.
CAGCAGGTCCGCGGCCAGAGCGACAAGCTCGAGCCAGATCTGGTTGGCGGTCAGGTCGTGCAGCGGCAGGTTGCGCAGCCCGGTGTCCTTCAGGCAGCGGATGCGGTCCTCGGCGCGGGCCCGCAGCCGGTGCCGGCGTTCGTGGTGGGCGATCCGCCCGCCGGCGACGTTGGTGGCGAACACGGTGATCCGCCAGCCATCGCGGTCGGTGATGCGCAGCTGCGCGCCGGGGTGGGGACGTTCCCGCCGGGCGATCACTCGCATCCCGTCCGGCCACGGCTTGTAGGTGGCCGGCAGGTAGCGGGTCAGCTCGGCGACCTGCGCGCCGTCGCGTGGCCGGCCGTGATCGTCGACCGCGGCCTTCCACGCCTGCCGGGGCAGAGCGTCCAGCGCGTCGAGCCCGGCTGGTAGCCCATCAGCCCGATCGAGTAGCGCAGCCCGAGGATGTGCAGGTGATCGAGGAAGGCGTGCACCCCGCCGCCGCTGTCGGCGCGCACCAGCACCCGGTCCCGGACCTCGACCGGGAGCTGGGCGAGCGCGTCGGTGAGCACCGCGACGTGGTCGGCGGCGTCGTTGGCCGAGGCGTTGCCCGGGCGCAGCAGCGCCCCGACGCACTCCCCGGTGCCACCCGGTCCGTGGTCGACGAAGGCCAGCAGCGGGTGGAAGCCGAACGTGCGCTTCCAGGTCGCGGCGGCGCCTTCCTTCTCCGAATGCGCCAGCACCAGCGTGCCGTCGAGGTCGACGATGACCGGGTCGTCCTGGTCCACCGGTGAATCGTGGTGCCACACGCGCCCACGGGCGGCAGCCCGGGCCGCGCGCAACGCCTCCAACGAGGCCGGCGCGTCATTGGCCAGCGTGGCGATCAGCCGCGACACCGTCGGGTCGGAGGCGACCGGCCCGAACAGCTGCGGCTGCGCACGCACTACCGCCAGGTCGGCCAGGCAGTCCCCGCCGAGCGCGACCGCCACCGCCAGATCGAGCACCACCTTCCCCGGATCATGACGGGCACGATCCGCCCGCCACGGCGCCAACTGCTCGCGCAACGCCCGATCCAAGCCGCTGACCGCGGCGGTCTGCAGCAGCAGGGAACCACCAGCCGAGGAGATCAGGGACTCGCCACCCGGGACTACCTGGAGGCGGCGCCGCCGCCGGTTACCCTTCACCTACGGAGTGCCTCTCCGCTCGGGGTTTGTGCCTTCGACAAGCAGCAGAATCCCAAGCAGAGCAGGCACTTCCGTGTTTCTGAGGCCCGTGTCGCGCAACTACTCAGCGGCCACGCGAAATATCGAGGCTAGTC
>JBOGDY010000594.1:0-1598 GCA_050742955.1 Actinomycetes bacterium
GCGCTCGACGACCGGCCCGATCGCCGCGGCGACCGCGTCGACGTCGTCGGCGGTGGAGGTGTGGCCGAAGGAGAAGCGCAGCGACCCACGGGCCAGCGTCTCGGGGACGTGCATGGCGAGCAGCACGTGGCTGGGCTGGGGCACACCGGCGGAGCAGGCCGATCCGGTCGAGCACTCGATGCCGCGGGCGTCGAGCAGCAGCAGCATGGCGTCGCCCTCGCACCCGAGGAAGGAGAAGTGCGCGTTGGCCGGGAGCCGGTGCTCGGCGGTCAGCACCGGGTCGCCGCCGAGGACCGCGTCGGGCACCTCGTCGAGCACCCGGCGGACCAGCTCGTCGCGCAGGCCGGTGAGGCGCTCGGCGTGCTCGGGGCGGCGCTTGACGGTGACCTCGGCAGCGGCGGCGAGGCCCGCGATGGCCGGGGCGTCGAGGGTGCCGGACCGCACGTCCCGCTCCTGCCCGCCGCCGTGCAGCACCGGTGTCAGCGAGAGGTTGCGGCCCAGGACGAGCGCCCCGATGCCGAGCGGACCGCCGATCTTGTGCCCGCTGACCGTCATCGCGTCCAGGCCGCTGGCGTCGAAGTCGACGGGAAGCTGGCCGAGGGCCTGCACCGCGTCCGAGTGCATCGGCACGCCGTACGAGGCTGCGATCCCGGCGAGCTCGGCCACCGGCTGCACCGTGCCCACCTCGTTGTTGGCCCACATGACCGTGACCAGCGCGACCGACCCGGGGTCCTCCTCGATCGCGGACCGCAGCGTCTCGGGCCGCACCCGGCCCGTCTCGTCGACCGCCAGCCAGTGGACCTGCGCCGCCTCGTGCTCAGCGAGCCAGAGCACCGGGTCCATGACCGCGTGGTGCTCGACGGCGCTGGCGAGGATGCGCCGCCGGGCCGGCGCCTCGGCCCGGCGGGCCCAGTAGAGCCCCTTGACGGCCAGGTTGTCGGCCTCGGTGCCGCCCCCGGTGAACAGCACCTCGCTCGGGCGGGCACCGAGAGACTGGGCGATCGACTCGCGGGCCTCCTCCACGACCCGGCGCGCGGCCCGGCCGGCGGCGTGCAGGGACGACGGGTTGCCGACGGTCCCGAGGCGGGCCGTCAGCGCCTCGACCGCCTCCGGGAACATCGGGGTGGTCGCCGCATGGTCCAGGTAGGTGCGATGGGCGGGGCGATCGGTCATGGCCGGACGAGTCTACGCGGGCCGTCGTCCACGACCGGTCCCGTGAACAAGCGTCAGCCCTTGCGGGCCCTGACCTGCTCGGTGAGCGCGGGCAGCACCTGGTGCAGGTCGCCGACCACGCCGAAGTCGACCAGCTCGAAGATCGGTGCCTCGGGGTCCTTGTTGATGGCCACGATCGTCTTGGAGGTCTGCATGCCGGCGCGGTGCTGGATGGCCCCGGAGATGCCGGCGGCGACGTAGAGCTGGGGCGAGACGGTCTTGCCGGTCTGTCCGACCTGGTGCTGATGGGGGTACCAGCCGGCGTCCGTCACCGCGCGGGAGGCGCCGACGGCGGCACCGAGCGAGTCGGCGAGCTCCTCGATCACCGAGAACTTCTCCGCCGAGCCGACCCCGCGACCGCCCGAGACGACGATCGCCGCCTCCGA
>JBOGDY010000595.1:0-1594 GCA_050742955.1 Actinomycetes bacterium
GTGGGTCAATGGAGCTGGTCGTCGCCTCATCGGTCTCGACGAGATCGCGGCCTTCACACGGCAGGTGCTCCCCGGTGCGTTCGCGACAGGTTCGGTGAACTACGAGGTGCAGCACATCCTCTTCATCAGACCCGATGTCGCGCTGACCGGAGTTCGCCAGGAGTACGTCGACGCGGAGGGGCAGCCACTGGCCGAGGCGGCCGTCGGCAGTCCCAGCTACGTCTGGCGGAGAAGCGGCGACACGTGGAAGATCATTGCCGGTCAGAACACGGCGGTGATCGATCCGGCCTGACTGAGCGGAGCCGTCCGGCGTCGGGGAGGATGGCCCGGTGGCGGAGACACCGACGGCAGACCCGGAGCCGGAGACTCCGGCGGCCGAACCTCAGCCCACGCGCGCCCGCGGCCGGGAGACGGTCGGCGACATGGTGCGGTCGATGGTCGTGGTGCTCGTCGTCGTCGGGGTGGTCGTGGCGTTGGCGCTGCGCGACGAGCCGGAGGACCCGGTCCGCGAGGTCGACGTCGCCGGTCCGCTGGCCGCAGCCCGGGCAGCCGCGCCGTACGACGTGAAGGGCCCGGTCGGCTTGGGCGACGGGTGGCGGGCGACCAGCGTGCGATCCGGATCCGACGGGGGGGCGTTCGGCTGGCACGTCGGGTTCGTCACCCCTGCGGGTGACTACGCCGGCCTCGAGCAGTCCGACGGTGAGTTCAGGGAGTTCGTCGACCGGTTCGCCAACGGCGCCGATCGCGCCGGGACCCAGCGGATCGGCGACCGCACCTGGCGGCGTCTCACCGGTGGCGACCCGGAGCCGCGTGCGCTGTGGCTGCAGGAGGGCGACGTCGCGACCCTGGTCGTCGGCGGTGCCGACTGGACCGAGCTCGCCGAACTGGCGGCGTCCTTGCGCAGGCGCTGACGCGCACCGTCTCAGGAGTCTCAGCCTCACTGTCAGGCGGCGTCGAGGAACTGTCGGAGGTGCGCTTCGAGCGTGCTGGGCTCGGGGGTGGTGCGGAGCCGGCCGGGCGGGGGTGGAGGCCGGCTGGTGTAGGTGTGCCCGGTGGGGGTGGTGACCTGCACGGTGTGTCCGGCCCCTGCGGGTCCGGGTCGGGCCCGCCAGTCGGGGGCCTGTTTGGTGTGGTTGCAGGCCTCGCACAGGCCCTGCCCGTTGCCGGCGCTGGTCGGCCCGCCGTCCTCGGCCGGGCGAACGTGGTCGGCGTGGCGGATCGGGGCGCCGCACCAGGGGGTGCGGCAGTACTGGTCCCGGTAGACCAGCAGCCGGCGCAGGCCTTCGGGGAAGGTCCGGCGGCGGGACTCCATCGCGGTCAGTGCGCCGTCGGCGGGGCGGGTGACGATCCGCCGAAGCCACACCTGGGCCCGGGTGTCGCGGATCAGGTCGCGGGCGGCCGGGGCCGGGATCGGGCCGTGCCCGACCATCTCGGCGGGTTCGTCGCCGCCGGCCAGCAGCGTGTCCTCGGGGACCAGCAGCGCCACCTCGACCGGGGTGGCGTCGGCGGTGGCCTGCCCGGTGAGGCGTTCGACCAGGGTGTCGGCCATGATCTGGCCGCGGCCGCGCGGGTCACCGGCCGCCTTGAGCCGGTC
>JBOGDY010000596.1:0-1592 GCA_050742955.1 Actinomycetes bacterium
TCGGGTTCCCGCGGACGATCGCGCACGGCATGTGGGCGAAGGCACGCTGCCTGGCCGCGCTCGAGGGCCGGCTGCCCGACGCCGTGGAGGTCGACGTCGAGTTCCGCAAGCCGCTGCTGCTGCCGTCGACGGTGCTGTTGCGCGCGGAGCCGGTCGGAGACGGCTGGGACCTCGCGCTGTCGGCTCGGTCCTCGGGAAAGCCGCACTTGGTGGGGACGGTCCGGCCCGGCTGACACCCGGTCGCCAGCCCCGCCCTCGTCAGCGGTCAGTAGCCGTAACCGCCGTCCTCGGTGGTCGAGCTGCTGGGCCGGTCACCGGGCGTGGTCCCGTCGGCGTCCCCGCAGCCGGCCAGCACGCCCAGAGCCACCACCGCCGCGGCCGCCGCCGCCAGAAGCCTGCGCATGCTCACTCACCGCCTCACGATCGACCCGCCCAGGAGTTGGGCCCCTCTCCCTGGAGCACGGATCGGCGGCGCCACCGGTTCACCCTCGCCCGGCCCACGTCCCGGGTCGGGGCGGCTCCGCAGACGCGGAAGGCCAGGGCGATGCCCCTTTCGGGGGCTGCTCGCGCGGCACGGCGCGATGCGACTGAGCTGCCCTGGCCTTCCGATGAGGTTGGTCGGTGGGCCTTACGGTCCCTCGGGCTCGACTGGAGAGCGGTGCGGAGTGGTCACGTCTCGTCTCCTTTCCCATGGAACGTACTGGGACATTCAGCACGGTAGCCCCCCAGGACGCCTTGCGGTCAAGACCCGGCGGACATTCAGGTGCGATGGCGTGTCGGGGGAAGAGCGCCGTCGGAGATGGAATCGCCGCGTAGGCTCCGCGCCGTGGACGCCATCGAAGCGGTCGAGCGGCACAGCGCGCACAACTACCACCCGCTGCCCGTCGTGGTCAGCGAGGCCGAAGGCGTCTGGGTCACCGACGTGCAGGGACGGCGCTACCTGGACATGCTGTCGGCCTACAGCGCCCTCAACTTCGGTCACCGCCACCCGCGGCTGGTCGACGCCGCGCGCACCCAGCTGGACCGGGTGACGCTGACCAGCCGCGCCTTCCACAACGACCAGCTCGGACCCTTCTGCGCCGAGCTGGCCGGGCTGGCCGGCACCGACATGGTGCTGCCGATGAACACCGGCGCGGAGGCCGTGGAGACAGCGATAAAGACGGCGCGGGCCTGGGGCTACCGCGTGAAGGGGGTGCCGCCGGACCGGGCCAGGATCGTGGTCTGCGCGGACAACTTCCACGGACGGACGACGACCATCGTGGGCTTCTCCACCGACCCGGCCAGCCACGAGGACTTCGGCCCGTTCACGCCCGGCTTCGACATCGTCCCCTACGGCGACGAGGACGCGCTGCGGGCCGCGGTAGAGGCCGCACCGGACGACGCTGTCGCGTTCCTGGTGGAGCCGGTCCAGGGGGAGGCCGGCGTCATCGTGCCCCCGGACGGGTACCTTCGCGCGGCCAGGGAGATCTGTGACCGACACGGCGTGCTGCTGATCGCCGACGAGATCCAGACGGGTCTCGGTCGCACCGGCACGACGTTCGCCTGCGAGCACGAGGGCGTCCGACCCGACCTCTACGTCCTCGGCAAGGCCC
>JBOGDY010000597.1:0-1589 GCA_050742955.1 Actinomycetes bacterium
ACGCGTCCGTGCTTGTCGGCGACCACCGCGAGGGTCCTTACGCCCAGGTCCACACCCACCCGCGCCGCGTGGCGGTTCTTCGGGCTGCGCCGCTGCTGGTGCAGCTGCGCGGCGATACCGGTGACCGCGACCACCCAGCGGCCCCGCTCGAGCCGGAACGCCGCGGCGTACGCGTGGAACCGGCCCGCCTGGAGGAGCCGGCGCAGCCCCCGGGTGGTCTCCCGGACCCGCAGCTCGCCCAGCTTCGGGAACCGCATGCTCTTCGGGCCCGTCGGCCGGACCGGGCAGGCCGAGCCCTCGGTGTACTTCGCGCGCAGCCGGAACGCCGGCGCCGTCCGGTGCCTGCTCTTGAACCGCGGGAACCCGGCCGCTCGCCCGGCGCGGGGACCGGTGCGGGAGGCCGACCAGTTCGCCAGCGCCTGCGCGGCGTTCACGCTCGCGGTCTCGAACACGTCCGCGGACACCTCCGACCGCCAGGGCAGCCCCCGGACCTCGTTGCCGTCCGCGTCGACCGCCACCGGCGCGTCGGGAGCCCGGCCGTCCTTCCACGCGTTCATCTCATTTGATGAACGACACCTTCGACCACGACAGCGAAGGCGTCAGGTCCGCCTCGACGACCCCGTACGAGCGTTCCGCGGCCCGCTGGTCCAGGCTCGCCTTCACCCGCCCCAGGTGATGGTTGAACGCCAGACGCGCCGCGCCGCCGTGCGCCAACAGCTGCCGGTGCTGCTCCCGGTTCACGTCGAGGGCGAACCGGAACGTCGTCGCCCGACTCAGCGGCACACCGGTGTGCGATACCAGCACAGCACCGGCCTTCCCCGCCTCGGCGCCCTTCGACATACCGGAGATGGTGCCGGACACCACGGACACAACCAGCAGCCGCTAGAGAACCAGCTTCATCCTCGGCGCCTTCGTCAGGTTGAATCCGACCTTCTCGTAGATGCGCTCCCCGCCCGGCGTGGCGCTGAGATCGACGCGGTCAGCGTCGATCGACCGGGCCCACTCGATCACGTCACGAACGAGCAGGGTTCCGTACCCCCTGCCGCGGTGCTCTGGCAAGGTGATGACGTTCGCAAGGCGCACCGTTCGCCCTCGATCGCAATGCGGGTTAGGGACACCGAGCTCCAGCGTGCCGATCGCCGCGGCGATGACGTCGCACCGCCACTGGCAGCCGGTGTGGAGACGTAGAGCATCGCGTCCACCACACGCCAGAAGGTCCGGAGCGTGCTTGGGTCCGCGTTTGCCTGGCGTGTTGAGCACCGGTGCCAGCAGCGCCCACTGCTCGTCGGTCAGGTCACTCGAGTACGGCATACCGCACACGGTGCCGACCAAGCCGGCGACGGCAGTCGCCAACCAAATGGGACACACCCAGTGAGTTCCTTCCGGCCTGCGCCGGCCCCCTAAAGCTTCTCCACGGGCGCATAGCGCAGCAGCAGGCGTTTGACGCCCTCGCTGCGGAAGTCGATCTTGGCGATCGCCCGCTCCCCCGCACCCTCGACCGCGACCACGGTGCCCATCCCGAACGTGTCGTGGGTGACCCGGTCGCCCGGCTCGAGGTGCACGACCGGACGGTTGCCCGGTGACCGGGT
>JBOGDY010000598.1:0-1578 GCA_050742955.1 Actinomycetes bacterium
CGGGACGGGTCCCGGTCGATGAACCTTGGCACGTAACAACCGCCGAAGTCGTCCGGGTTGATCGATCCCGCTAGCCCTGCCCGCTCCGTCTCGGCCAGTGCGCCTTGCAGCTGGGGCAGGAGCACCCGGTGGCAGCTGACCGAGCCGAGGATCGGCACTCTCTGCGTGCGGATGTTCGAGACGACCCACCTCGGGTCCGGTTCGACCGAGCCGTCCGGGAAGTACCGGTAGCCGAACGAGCCGACCGCCTGGGCGACGGAACCTCCCGTCAGACCTGCCGTCTGGACGGTCCCTGTCGTGGGCACGGTTGCGCTCAGCCGCTGGACCACTGCACGCCCGCCGACGATCGCCTCGATCTTCTCGGCGACCTCGGCGGCGCGTGGCGGCCCGGTCGACACCAGGATCGCGTTGTCGGGCCGCATCCCGAGCTGCCGCCCCCGGGGCTCGTTGACCACGGCGTCGATCCGGGGCGTCATCGACGCGTACGCACCAACCCTGACCGTCGGCGCTCCCACGTCGTTCCCGAGCACGATGCTGGCACCCAACGGCTGACCCAGGTTCTCGCCGACGTCCCGGCCCAGCGCAACCTCGCCGGCTGCGACCCGCTGCCACACCGCGTCCGTGCCCGCGGTCCGCCCGGGCGTGAACCGACGGTACGTCGCGGGGTCGACCGCGCCGACCGTGATCGAGCGGCCGGAGACCGGGACCGTCGCCAGCGAGAGCGGAACCGCCGCAAGAACACCGCGGGTGCGGGCCACGGCATTTCGCTGCTTCATGGCCAGCGTCCGGTCTCCCGTCACGAGCAGGTCCGCGCTCAACAGCCGTCCCTGCAAAGGGCCGGGGTCCGCGACCGAGAATGGCCTGCTGGCGTCAGCGGGCGTGCGCGCCAGCGCGGATGGACCGGTCTCGGCCGCGACCTGTGGGACCACCTCGGGTGCTGGCATGGAGCATCCGCCTAGCATGCCGAGCACCATGAACGCCGACAGCCTGCGGAACACGGCCGGACGAGTCACCCCGAGTGGGCGAGGCGACCGAACTGCGGAGGCCGGCACAGCCGGCACGGCGTGAGCCCGCTGTCGAGGACGTCCTCGAGCGGAACCAGGTGTGCTTCCTCGCGCGCCTCCGGAAGACTGCAGTCGAGATGGTGGTACGACGCGGCTCCCGCGACGACGTACGCCGCCTTGCCGAACCCACCTGAGCCGTGCGCACCCCGCCCGCCACCCTGCCGCTCCGCCGCGGCGGCGAGCTTCTCGAGGACCGCCTCCAGGCGAGCCCGGTCGGCGCGCTGGTTCTGCACGATGATCATCGCGGCGCCGATGACGACGGTTGCGAGCCCGGCGATCCCGCCTGAGAGCAGGTAGGGGAACTGGGCCGGCACGAAGTTGTGGCTGGCCGCACCGTTCCAGCCGAAGAAGATCGCCAGGAAGCCGACCATGCACAGCACGACACCGAGCTGGCCACCCAAGCGACCCAAGTTGTTCTGCATTGCCATGCTCCTCGCTCCGATCGTTATGCCCCGAGATAGGCCGCGCGCAGGTTGACGTCGCGGATCTCCTCGCCCACCGCCGTGTGGACGAG
>JBOGDY010000599.1:0-1576 GCA_050742955.1 Actinomycetes bacterium
TCGCATGCGGTGATGCCGCCGAAGACGTTGACGAACACCGACCTCACCGAGGGGTCACCGAGGATGATCTCGAGACCGTTGGCCATCACCTCCGCGGACGCGCCGCCACCGATGTCGAGGAAGTTCGCCGGCTTCACGCCACCGTGCCCCTCCCCCGCGTAGGCCACCACGTCGAGGGTGCTCATCACGAGCCCCGCCCCGTTGCCGATGATGCCGACCTCGCCGTCGAGCTTGACGTAGTTGAGGTCCTTCTCCTTGGCCTTCGCCTCGAGCGGGTCGGCGGCGTACTTGTCCTCGAGCCCGGCGTGCGCAGCCTGGCGGAAGTCGGCGTTGCCGTCGAGGGTGATCTTGCCGTCGAGCGCCACGATGCGCCCGTCGCCGGTCTTGACGAGCGGGTTGACCTCCACCAACGTGGCGTCCTCGTTCACGAAGACGTCCCAGAGCCGGAGGATCGTGGCGGCCACGTCGTCGGCGACCTCGGCCGGGAAGCCACCCCGGTCGACGATCTCGCGGGCCTTGGACTCGTCGATCCCCTCGATCGCGTCGACCGCGACCTTGGCGAGCGCCTCGGGCTTCTCGACGGCCAGCTGCTCGATCTCCATGCCACCCTCGCGAGACGCCATCGCGAGGTAGCTGCGGTTGGCCCTGTCCAGCAGCACGGAGAAGTAGTACTCCTCCTCGATCGAGGCCGCCGGGGCAAGCATCACGCGGTGCACGGTGTGCCCCTTGATGTCCATCCCCAGGATCTGGCCCGCCTTCTCCCCGGCGTCGTCGGCGGAGTCGGCGAGCTTGACGCCCCCGGCCTTTCCTCGGCCGCCGGTCTTGACCTGCGCCTTGACCACGACGCGACCACCGCCTTCGGGGAGCAGCCGTTCGGCGGCGGCGCGGGCCTCCTGCGGGGTCTCGGCGACCTCGCCGCCGAGCACGGGTACGCCGTGCTTCTCGAACAGGTCCCTCGCCTGGTACTCGAACAGGTCCACGAATGTCCGTCCTCGTGCTGCCGCGTGGATGGATTGCGCCGTGCGCGGTGACGCGCCGGCCCGGCTGGGCCGACTGTATCCGCGCCCCTGCGTGGGTCCGGAACCGCCCTCCGTCCTCCTGGGACGTCCATGCGCGTAACCAAGTCCGGTGGCGCGCGTTGGGCAGGGTGAGCGAGCCCGGCCGTGCCGCCATGGCTGGGCCGACAGAGCACCGGAGGTCTCCGTGCGCCGCAAGGCACTCGTCCTGGTGGTCGCCGCGGCCACCGGCGCCATCGTGCTCGGCGGCCCCGGGGCAACCGCGCCGCTGACCTCGCCCGCCTCCGGAGCGGAACCGGCGGTCATCAAGACCAGCCACGAGATCGACGTCGTCGTCGGACCGGAGGACGACCAGACCTGCACCATCGTGTTCGACCTCTACCGGCCCTCAACGGCCACGGCCGCAGCACCGGTCCCCGCGATCCTCACCACGAACGGGTTCGGTGGCTCCAAGGACGACCAGGCCGAGATCGGCCAGTCCTTCGGCGAGCGCGGCTACGCCGTGCTGTCCTACTCCGGGCTCGGCTTCGGCGGGTCCGACTGCAAGATCACCCTCGACG
>JBOGDY010000600.1:0-1572 GCA_050742955.1 Actinomycetes bacterium
GACCTGCTGGGCCGGCGGGCCGCGCTGCGCGAACGGCGAGCGGCTCGCGATGCCGCGGTCGCCGAGCTCGAGGCCGCCCGCCGCGTGGCACCGGTCCTCCCGCTGCTGGCCGAGGTCGGTCGGCTACAGACCGAGCTGGAGCAGGCCCGGGTCACGGTCGCGGAGTCCCACCGTCAACTGGCCGGTGCCTTGCAGGCGACGGGCACCGACAATGTGCCGCTCGCCCTCGACGGGATCGGACGCTCGTCGGCCATCGCCCGGGCCGAGGTGGGCGGCCTGCGCCTGCTGGCCGAACAGGAGGCCGAGGCCGACCGGCTGCTGCGCGACACCGACCAGCTGGAGCGCTCCGTGGTGGCTCTGGAGGCGCAGGCCGCCGCTGTCGTCGACTGGCTCGATGAGGCTGACCGGCGTCGGGAGGCCCTCATAGCGGCCCGCGAGCGGGCGCGCGACGCCCGGGCCGCCCTGCCCGCGACGCGGGCCGAGCACCAGCAGGCCCTCGACCGGGTCGCGGCGGCCGTCGGTCGCGACCGGGCGGGCGCCGACGCCGTCGAGGCCAGGGACGAGCTGAGGCGGTGCACCGACGCCGCGCAGGCGGCCCACGCTGTCTGGCTGTCGCTGCGCCAGGACCGCCTCGACGGCATGGCCGCCGAGCTGGCGGCCGGCCTGCGCCCCGGTGCGGAGTGCCCGGTCTGCGGCAACCACGATCACCCCTCCCCGGCGGCCGGCACCGGACGCGGGGTCTCCCGCGACCAGGAGGAGCGTGCGGGCGCCGCGGCCGCGGACGCCGAGACCGCCCGGTCCATCGCGATGTCCGAGCTGAGTGCCCTCGAGGTACAGGTGGCCGGGTTGCGGGCGGCCGCCGGCGGCGACACACCCGTCGCGGACCTGCGGGCTTCGGCAGCCGGCGCAGGCGTGCGGCTCGCCGCGGTCGAGACCGCGGCGGCGGCTGCGCCCGGCGCCGAGGAGGCCCTCGCGGCGTTCGACGAGGAGCGCGAGGCCCGGGTTCGGGAGCAGGTCCGGCTGGCTCAGCAGCGACAGGAGGTCAAGGACCGTGTCCTCGACCAGCAAGACCGCCTGGGGCGGCTGCGCGCGGTGCTCGACGAGGCCCGAGGTGACGACCCGTCGATCGCCGCGCGGGCCGCACGGCTCGACCGGCTGGCCGACGACTGCGAGCGCCTCGCCCGCGAGGCCGGCGAGCTCGACCGGCTCGGCACGGCCGTGGCCGAGGCCCTCGCCCGTGCCGAGGAGGTCGCCCGTGAGCGGTCACTCGGCCCCCTCGAATCGGTGGCGACGGCGGTTCGCAACGACGACGATGTGGCCCGGCTCGACGACCTGCGTCGTCGGCACGACACCGAGGTGTCGACGGTCGAGGAACGGCTGGCCGATCCCGAGCTGGCCGACCCCATGGTGTCCGCCCCGCCCGGCGCCGCATCCGACGACCTCGTTGCGCTTGCCGAGGTGGTCGCAGTCGCCGAGCAGGCCCACGCGGACGCGATCGGTGGGCTCACCGCCGCCCGAGCCCGTGCCGCCGCGCTCGACCGGCTCCGGGCCACGCTGCGCTCCGTCCTGGCC
>JBOGDY010000601.1:0-1566 GCA_050742955.1 Actinomycetes bacterium
GAGCCGGGCCTCGACCTCGGCCGGGCCGGCGGTGTCGAGCAGCACGTCGTCGACGCCCCACTCGGCGGTGACCGCGGTCAGCCCGCCCTCGGTGGTCACCAGCAGCAGCGGGCAGTCGATGCCGGTTGAGCGAATGACGCGGCACAGCGAGCGCACGTGGGGCAGCTCGCGCCGGCCGTCGACGAGGACGGCGTCCGCGGACAGTGCCTCCAGCAGGGCCGAGGCCTCGGCCGGCGCCACGCGCACCTGGTGGGTCAGCAGACTCAGGGCCGGCAGCACCTCCGACGAGGGCTGCAGGGCGTTGGTCAGCAACAGCAGCTGGCTCATGCATCGCTCCCTGGTCCCGGTCAAGTAAACATGGTGGGGCAGCACCGGTGCGCAGGACGTCCGCAACGCGGGAAGGTGGGACAGGCGATGGCACGTGGCACGATCCGCTACTGGGCGGCAGCCCGGGCCGCGGCGGGCACGGCCGAGGAGCCCTACGACGCCGCGACGCTCGGGTCCGTGGTGGAGGCTGCCGCGGCGGCGCACGGGCCGGACCTGACCCACCTCCTCGCTCACTGCACCTTTCTCGTCGACGGTGCCCGCGGCCGTCCGGACACCGCCCTGGTCGACGGCGACGTGATCGAGGTGCTGCCACCCTTCGCCGGCGGGTGATTCGCCGCCTGACACCATTCCCGGATGGCTGCCGCCCTGACGCTCGCGCTGGCGGGACTGCTCGCGCTGTCCGCCTGGGCGGGCGCGGTGCCGCTGATGCTGGCGGTGGCCCTGGTGCAGGGGCTCGTCGTGGCCGGTTGGTACCGCGCGGTGGACGTGCCGGGAGCGCTCGGCGGCATGCTGCTGGCGGGCGTGGTGGCCGCCGCGACCGACCTGCTCCTCGTCGTACGCGATGACCCGAGACCGGTGACGCCGGCCACGTCCGTGCTGGGCGTGGCCATGGTCGGCGGCCTGGTGCACCAGCTCACCCGCCGCTCGGGACGCGAGCGGGTGACCGCCTCGCTGACCGCGACGGTGACCCTGGCCGCCCTGGTCGTCCTCGCGGCGCTGCTGGTCGCGGCCCGGGAGACGCAGGGTGCCGCTGCTCTCGTCGTGCTCGTGGTGGTCGCCGCGGCCGCGGCGGCCCTGGCCGATGCCGCCCCGCTGCCGGGCTGGGCCCGGCTGCCCGTCGGTCTGGCCCTCGGGGTCGGCGGCGGCGCCCTGGTCGGGCGGCTGTCGGACATCGGCACACCCGACGGGGCGCTGCTGGGCGCGGCAGCGTCGGTCACCACCCTCGTCGCCGGTGCCCTGGTCCGGCGGGCGGCCTACCCCGACCTGTTCCTGGCCGCCGCCCTGCCCCTGGCCTTTGCCGGTCCGGTCGCCTACGTCCTCGGCCGGATCCTGGTGGGCTGAAATGCGCCGGTTGATCGTCTTCCTGCTCGTCGTCGGCGCGCTGCTCGTCGCGGGCGACCTCGTCGCCGCGCGGATGGTCGCGGACGAGGCGGAGAAGCGGCTGCGCAGCGAAGGCTTCGTGGCTCCGCAGGTGAAGGTGCACGGCTTCCCCGTGCTGACCCAGATCGCGCGACGCCG
>JBOGDY010000602.1:0-1562 GCA_050742955.1 Actinomycetes bacterium
GGCTTCGGCCTCGGCCTCGGCGGCTTCGGCGGCAGCGGGTTCGGCGGCGGCGCGGGCCTCGGCTTCGGCGGCCTCGGCCTCGGCGGCCTCAGCCTCGTCCGTGACGTCCACGGGGATGACGGGAAGGACGAGCTCGCCGGTCCAACCCTCCGGCTCGTCGAGGTCCTCGAGCTCGAGCAGGTTGGCCGACGTGAGCAGCATCACGACCTGACCCGCCTCGAAGAGCGTGAAACCGCAGTCAGCAGCGAGCTCGGCGACGGTGCGTTCCCCGTCCACCTTGCACAGCAAGGCCCATTCGTTGGGCCCCAGCGCGACGTCGTCGGCCGGCGCGCCGGAGGCGAGCAGGGGCACCGACTCGGGGCCGCCGGTCGCGGCGAGGATGGTCTCCCAGGTGGTTGCCCGGTCCCGCAGGTCGTCCAGCAGCCGGTCGACCGGGGTCGGGGGCGCCACGTCCTGGCGGGTCTTCTTGCCCTTGCGGAACTTCCAGGCGGCGATGGGCCAGCCGAGCAGGTCGGCGAGAGCGTCCTTGAGGTGCTCGACGACGAACTCCTCGACGACCGCAAGATCGACGTAGTCCAGGTGCACGAGCAGCTCGCCCAGCCGCCAGCCCTGCAGCTCGGTGCGCTGGATCTCCAGGGCCTCTGACAGAGCCTCGGGGGTCAGCGCCCCACGGGACATCAGCCGTACGCCGAGCATGGTGCGGCGGCCGGGGACGGACACCGCGTAGATCTCGCCGTCCCGGAGGTAGACCTCGGCCTCCTCGCCCTCCTGGTCACGGACCAGCAGGCACCCGGTCGCAGCGTCGCCGGCCAGGTCGTGCAGCACGGTCTCGAGGGTGCCGGTGAGCAGGCCGCTCTCGGGCACGGGCTACCTCCTTCCCCGGGGACCAGTCGACGCGGCTCACCTGCGCCGCGGCTCGCGCGCCTGGCACCAGGACTCCTACTGGCATCGGCAGGAGTTGCCGTTGTGTTGAGGGCCGTTCTGCCCGGATGGCTCGCTCGCCTCCGGGGCGTAGCCGGACGTGACACCATGCCTTCCATGAGCTCGACCCGGACGATGATCACCGTGGCGCCCACCGGCGCGGAGACGGCCAAGTCCGACGCGCCGGGCCTGCCGGTGACCCTCGCCGAGCTCGTCGCGGCGGCCCGGGCGTGCGAGCAGGCCGGTGCCGCCCTCGTCCACGTGCACATCCGCGACGACGACGCCCGGCCCACGCTGGACCTGCCACGCCTGAAGGACACGGTTGCCGCCCTCCGTGAGGACACCACCCTGGTCGTCCAGCTCAGCACGGGCGGGGCGGTCACCGACCCGTTCGAGCACCGCCTCCGGGTGCTCGACGCCGAGCCGGACTCCTGCTCCCTGACCTGCGGCACCGTCAACTTCGGCGACGACGTCTTCGCCAACCCGTGGCCGTTCATGGCCGAGCTCTACCAGCTGACCCAGGCTCGTGAGGTCGTGCCCGAGTTCGAGCTCTTCGACGTCGGGCACGTCGCCGCCCTGCACCGGCTGCTGGACACCTACGGGCCCCCCTTCGGCGGCCAGGTGCACTGCGACCTGGTGAT
>JBOGDY010000603.1:0-1557 GCA_050742955.1 Actinomycetes bacterium
GGACAACACTGCCTGCCGCTCGCGACCGGGCTGGGACCCCAGCCGCCCGTCGTAGGCCAGGTCGGAGACGAACGCGGTGATCTGCGGGTGCATCCGCCTCGACATGTCCAGGAAGATGCCGCGGTCGGGCGGGATCGTGTCGTGCCCGTCGAGGAGATGCTCGAGGGCCGAAACGCCGGCGCCACCCGGGTGCTGGGCCTGGGACGGCTGGGCCAGTTGCTGCGGGTCGCCGAGCAGCACGATCGAGCGGGCGCCGCGGGCGACAGCGACGGCGTTCGCGAGCGAGAACTGCCCCGCCTCGTCGACCACGAGCACATCGACGGCCTCGGTCATGTCCTCGCGGGCCCAGAGCCAGGCAGTTCCGCCGACGAGCCGGACGCTCCCGTGGGCGAGCCCGGCGACCACTTCGGCGTTGTCGGCCGCCCGCACCACGAGGTCATCGCCACAGTGCTGCTCCTCGTCGCACTTCTGCATCGCCGGGCGACCGATCCTCTTCAACAGCTGGCCGATCACCGCGTGCGAGGTTGCCGTCACCCCGACGGTCTTGCCGTCGTCCAACAGGGCCCGCACCATCTCGGCACCGGTATAGGTCTTGCCGCTGCCTGGCGGCCCCTGTACGGCGAGCACGGTGCCGTCGAGGGTGCGGCCGACCCGGACCACCGCTTCCCCAGCGGTCTCCCCTGGATGGATCCCGGTGTCGGCCGGCACTCGTCGTACGAGCAAGGCATAGGCAAGACTTTCCCGCCCGGCCAGGAGGTCCTCACCGGCCGAGGCGATGGAGGCGCGCAGCACCTCGTCACCGATCGGCCCCGGCGGTCCGAACCCGCGCGACTGCAGCGGCTCGGCCTGGCGCTTGACCACGACGCTGCCGCCGACGGGGTCGAGCTCGACGACAGTGCCGGCCGGCTCACCGTCCCTGACGTCGACCACAGGCTTGCCGACGCTCACGCGGGTGTCCTGCGGGTCGAACGTGTAACGCCACAGCCGGCTGCGCTTCTCCTTCCCGGCTAGCGTCGGCGCCGACAGCGGCCCGAGCGCGGTGCCGTCGTCGACGAGATCGTCCTCCTCGAGGTCGCGCAGCCGGAAGAACTCCCACCATCCCGGCCGCGCCTCCCGGCGGTGCCACTGGACCAGGTCCGCGAGCAGCGGGTGGCCGGCGGCGTGCAGCCCGTCGGCCAGGTCGATCTCGGCCAGCTCGGCCGGGGCCTTGGGCTTGTCCGGCTCGGGTGGTGCCTCGTGCGGGCGCGGCTGCGGCCCGTGCGCTTCCTCGAGCTCGGCCCGGCGCTGCTCGAGCCAGGCGTGCAGGTCGTGGGTGGAGCGGACGTCGTCGTGGTTGTAGGCCTCGATCTGCCCGAGCGTCACGTCGTCCCGTTCGACCAGCCAGCGCTCGTAGGCGATGACGCTGGCCATCGCATCGGCCACGTCCTCGTTCTTGTTGCGCTCCGCGCTCCAGTAGAACGCCTCGAGCTTCTTGATGGAGTAGGACTCCTTGCTGATCCGCATGCCCTGGCGCACCACCGCGTAGAGGTCGACGAACCGCTCGCCGCGCAGCAGCTC
>JBOGDY010000604.1:0-1553 GCA_050742955.1 Actinomycetes bacterium
GGCGCCTCGGAACGTGGCAGGCTTGCCGCGTGAACGATGTGGAGACGCTGGTCCCGACCTGGCTGACCCTGACCGAAGCCGCCGACCGACTCGGCATCCGGGTCTCGCGGGTGCGTCAGCTCGTGCGCGACCGGCAGCTGCTCGCCGTACGGCGCGGGGAGAGCGGCGAGGCGATGGTGCCCGGGCCGTTCGTCCAGGACGGCAAGGTCCTCAAGGGCCTGCCCGGCACGCTGGTCCTGCTCGCCGACGCCGGCTACGGCGACGACGAGGCGCTGCGCTGGCTGTTCACCCCCGACGACTCGCTGCCCGGCAGCCCGGTGCAGGCCCTGGCCGAGAACCGCGGCACCGAGGTGAAGCGGCGGGCCCAGGCGCTGGGGTTCTGACCGGGTGGCGCACGCGGCGTACGTCGGGATGCTGGCGTTCTGCCTGCTGGGGGTCCTGCCGCTGGAGGTCTTCCTGGTGCGGGTGCACCGGCAGTGGAGGCGGCTGGCGCTGACGCTGGCACCGGTCGTCGCCGTGTTCGTGCTGTGGGACGTCTACGCGATCGCGGAGGGGCACTGGGACTTCGCTCCGTCGCAGACGACGGGTGTCCTGCTGCCGGGCTCGGTGCCGTTGGAGGAGCTGCTGTTCTTCCTCGTCGTACCGACCTGCTCGATCCTGGCGCTGGAGGCGGTACGCCGGGTGCGCGGCTGGCCGGTGGGTGACGAGTGACCTACACCGCGCTGGCGCTCGTCGGGGTGGTCGCCGCGGTGCTGCTGGACCTCGTGCTGCTGCGGACCGGGCTGCTGCGGCGGCGGCCGTTCTGGACGGCGTACGCGATCGTCGTGGCGTTCCAGCTGGTCACCAACGGGTGGCTGACCGGGCGGGACATCGTGACCTACGCCGAGGACGCGATCATCGGCTGGCGGGTGGTGTTCGCGCCGGTCGAGGACCTGCTGTTCGGGTTCTCGCTGGTCCTGCAGACGCTGTCGTGGTGGGTCTGGTGGGGGCGACGGCTCAGGCCCGGGCCCGGGCCGCTCGGGCCTGCGCGCGGCGCGACCGCGCAAGGGCCGGTGCGGCCACCCGCAGCCGGGTCGTGACCGGTACGGCGACGCGCTGGGTCAGCACCTGGTAGTCGGCCCGCTCCACGGCGTCGAGGATGCCGCGGTAGAGGGTGAGCGCGGTGCGGATGCAGTCGCGGCTGCTGGGGTGCAGGAGGTCGATGCCGGGGGCCGCCTCGTCGTAGAGGCCGCGGGTGCGGTCGATCTCGAAGCGCAGGAGGCACCTGATGGGCTCCGTGACGTGGCCGGCGGCGAGGTCGTCCCGGGTGACGGCGAAGCGGTCGAGGTCCTCCTGCGGGAGGTAGACGCGGCCGCGGTCGAGGTCCTCGCCGACGTCGCGGATGAAGTTGGTCAGCTGGAACGCCTCGCCGAGGGTGCGCGCGTAGCCGTAGGCGGACTCGTCCAGCGGCTCCAGGATCGGCGCCATCTGCAGCCCGATGACGCCGGCGGAGCCGTACATGTAGCCGCGCAGGTCGGCGAAGGTCTGGTAGCCGGTGACGGTGAGGTCGAGAC
>JBOGDY010000605.1:0-1552 GCA_050742955.1 Actinomycetes bacterium
AGGTACGCCGGGGCGGGCTCGGCGAGCTGGCGGCCTGGGCCGGGGACGGCGTACGAGGTGAGGTGACCGTCGTCGTGGCAGGCGCCGCGCCCACCCCCGCGGCCGACCCGGCCGACCTGGTGGGGCTCGTCCGGGCCCGGGTCGAGGAAGGTCAGCGGATGAAGGACGCGGTCTCGGCGGTGGCCACCGAGGCGGGCGTGGCACGGCGCGAGCTCTACCAAGCCACGCTCAGGGCGCGGGACGTCCGTGGCGGCGGAACCGGGCAGGACTAACCTGCCGGACGTGGAGTTCCGACGCATCCCCGGCCTGCCGCCCTACGTCTTCACCATCATCGACGGGTTGAAGACGGAGGCCCGCCGGGCCGGGCGCGACGTCGTCGACCTCGGCTTCGGCAACCCGGACCTCCCGTCGCCCGACATCGCGGTGGAGAAGCTGACCGAGGCGGCGCACAACAGCCGCAACCACCGCTACTCGGCCAGCCGCGGCATCCCCAAGCTGCGCGAGGCGGTCGCCGACCGCTACCTGCGCCAGTTCGACGTGCGCCTGGACCCCGAGACCGAGGTGCTGTCCACCATCGGCGCCAAGGAGGGCTTCAGCCACCTCATGTGGGTGCTGCTGCAGCCCGGCGACGCGGCGCTGGTGCCCTCGCCGTCCTACCCGATCCACATCTGGGGGCCCTACTTCGCCGGCGCCGACACCCGCCAGGTGGCGGTCGGGGTCGGCGAGGACTACATCTCCAACGTGATGGCCGCCTGGGACTTCGGCTGGCCCAAGCCGCGGGTGGTCGTGCTGTCCTTCCCGCACAACCCCACGACGGCCACCGTGGAGCTGGCAGACCTGCAGCGGCTGGTCGACTGGGCCCGCGGGCGTGACGTCGTGCTGGTGCACGACTTCGCCTATGCCGACGTGGCGTTCGACGGGTGGTCGCCGCCGTCGATCCTGCAGTGCGAGGGCGCCAAGGAGTGCTCGGTCGAGCTCTACTCGATGACGAAGTCGTTCTCCATGGCCGGCTGGCGGGTGGCGTTCCTGGTCGGCAACGCCGAGGTCGTGGGGGCGCTGACCAAGCTGAAGAGCTACCTCGACTACGGCACCTTCCAGCCGATCCAGATCGCTGCGACGGTGACGATGAACGAGGCCGGCGACTATCCGCAGGAGGTCAACGCCGTCTACCAGTCCCGCCGCGACACGCTGTGCGAGGGGCTGGAACGGATCGGCTGGGACATCGAGCGGCCGCGCGGCACGATGTTCGCCTGGGCGCCGATCCCCGAGCCCTACCGCGACCTCGGGTCGATCGAGTTCGCCAAGCTGCTCGTGACCGACTGCGACGTGGCGGTGTCGCCGGGCGTGGGGTTCGGGCCGGGCGGCGACGGGCACGTGCGGTTCGCCCTGATCGAGAACGAGCAGCGCATCACCCAGGCCGTCCGCCAGCTCAAGCGCGGCCTGCCCAAGCTCGGCTGAGGCAACCGGCTTGATCGCCGCCCGTAGGCTTGGTCCATGGCCGAGACCAGACCGGACGGCGCCCCCGGCAAGGCGTTCTACGTCACCACGCCGA
>JBOGDY010000606.1:0-1551 GCA_050742955.1 Actinomycetes bacterium
AGGTTCCAGGGCGAGAACTTCGCCAAGAACCTCGGGCTCGTCGACCGGGTCCGCGACATCGCCGAGGAGAAGGGCGTCACCCCGTCGCAGCTGGCGCTGGCCTGGGTGCTCCACCAGGGGGCGGACGTCGTGCCCATCCCTGGCACCAAGCGAACGCGCTACCTCGAGGAGAACGCCGCCGCGGTCGACGTCACGCTGACCCCCGAGGACCTTTCCCGCATCGACGCGGCCGCGCCCGCGGGCATCACAGCCGGGGACCGCTACCCGGACATGTCACCGGTGCACGTCTGACGTCAGCACCTCCGTGGTCACTGCCCGCCGGACAGCTCGCGGAGCAGCTCGTGGCCGTCCCGGCCGCGCAACCGCCTCACACCGTCGCCCGGCTGGCCGTCCGAGTGCTCCCGCGCGTCCGCGCGCGGGGCGGGGGCGCCGTGGGTGAGCAGCTGCTCGGTCTCGCTCAGCTGCCGGATGGCGATCAGGTCCACCCGGCCGGGCAGCTCGGCGACCAGCTCGTCGTAGAGCGCCGGATCGTGCTGGCCGTCGTCACCGACGAGTACCCAGCGCAGCCAGGGCAGCTCTCGCAGCAGCCGCCGCAGCGTCTCGTGCTTGTGCTCGCGGCCGGAACGGAACCAGCCGCCCTCCGTGGGTCCCCAGTCGGTGAGCAGCAGCGGCCCCCGGGGGTAGCCGTGCCGGTCCAGGAAACGGGCCAGCGACGGCGCGACGTTGAATGCACCCGTCGATACGTAGACGACGAAGGCGTCTGCGTCCGCGGCACGCAGCTGGGCGAGGAGCTTCGCCATGCCGGGCACCGGACTGCGGGCCGACTCGTGCCGGACGAAGCTGTTCCACAGCGCGAGCATGGGACGCGGGATCGCCGTGACCATCACCGTGTCGTCGATGTCGCTGACGATGCCGACCTCCTCGTCGGCACCGACGACACGGACCTGCCCACTCGCCGTCGCCGCCTCGCCCGCCGCGAAGGTGACGGGGTGCCAGCCCGCAGGGAGCTCGACCGGGACTACCGCGTCGATGTAGCCCGATCGGTTGCTGCGCACCACCCGCCGCCCGTCGCCGACACAGAGTTCGACGTGGACGCCGGCGAGGCTGACCGTGAGGAAGCGGCGGAACCCTCGGCGCCGGTCACCGGACGCCGTGCGTTCGCGCGGGGGCATCAGCAGCACCCGGGCCAGCACCCGTACCCAGCCCTGGCCGGGTCCGGCGGCGGCGCCATAGCCGGTGAAGGGCACCAGCCGCGGTCGCCAGCCACGACGCCACAGGAACAACGCGATGGAACGCTCGACGGCCGACTCGACCCGCGCGACCCACGCCACCGGAGGGACGCCGGTGTCAGCCACGGGGCCGACGGTACGCGGCCGCGGTCAGGTCGGGCGCGAGTGGGGCGACGAGCTGCTCTTCGCCGTCCTCGCGTCGGAGTGGCGCGCGTCGACAGGGCACCGACCGTCGTACGCTGATCAGGCCGTGGCCGACCGGTCCGCAGACGCGACGAGGCCCCTCCACGTATGAGGTGGAGGGGCCTCATGCGGTCTCACC
>JBOGDY010000607.1:0-1550 GCA_050742955.1 Actinomycetes bacterium
CCCACCCCGACACCGGCCGGCTGGTCGCGATGGACTCCCGCCGGCGGACCTTCCCCGCCCCGCTGCGCCGGTTCCTGGTGCTGCGCGACCAGACCTGCCGCACCCCCTGGTGCGGGGCCCCGATCCGACACGCCGACCACGTCCAACCCGCCCACGCCGACGGCCCCACCAGCACCGCCAACGGGCAGGGGCTGTGCGAGGCCTGCAACCACACCAAACAGGCCCCCGGCTGGCACACCCGACCCGGCCCGGGCGGCGCCGGCCACACCGTCACGATCACCACCCCCACCGGGCACACCTACACCAGCCGACCCCCACCACCCCCCGGCCGGCAACCCACCACACCCCACCGGACAACAACCACCCAGAGCCCACTCGAAGCCCTGCTCGAGCAGCTCCTCCAGGTCGCCTGACTAGTCGACCGGCTGGGCCTGCCGGCGCCAGCGGATGCCGGCCTCGATGAAGTCGTCGATCTCGCCATCGAGGACAGCGCCGGTGTTGCCGGTCTCGAGCTCGGTGCGCAGGTCCTTCACCATCTGGTAGGGGTGCAGCACGTAGGACCGCATCTGGTTGCCCCAGGAGCCGCCGGAGTCACCCTTGAGGGCGTCCATCTTGGCCTGCTGCTCCTCGCGTCGCTTGGCCAGCAGCTTGGCCTGCAGCACAGCCATGGCGGACGCGCGGTTCTGCAGCTGGGAGCGTTCGTTCTGGCAGGAGACGACCATGCCGGTCGGGAGGTGCGTGATGCGCACCGCCGAGTCGGTGGTGTTCACGCCCTGGCCGCCCGGGCCGCTGGACCGGTAGACGTCGACCCGGATCTCGTCCTCGGGGATCTCGACGTGGTCGCTCTGCTCGACGACCGGCACCACCTCCACCCCGGCGAACGAGGTCTGGCGGCGGCCCTGGTTGTCGAACGGCGAGATGCGCACCAGCCGGTGGGTGCCCTGCTCGACCGAGAGGGTGCCGTAGGCATAGGGCACCTTCACCGCGAACGTGGCCGACTTGATGCCGGCCTCCTCGGCGTACGAGGTGTCGTAGACCTCGGTCGGGTAGTTGTGACGCTCGGCCCATCGGATGTACATCCGCAGCAGCATCTCGGCGAAGTCGGCGGCGTCGACGCCACCGGCCTCGGACCGGATCGTGACCAGCGCCTCCCGCGCGTCGTACTCACCGGAGAGCAGCGTGCGCACCTCGAGCTCGCCGATCGCCTTGCGGATCGCGGCCAGCTCGGCGTCGGCCTCGACCCGGGTGGCCTCGTCGGACTCGGCCTCGGCCAGCTCGAAGAGCACCGCCAGGTCGTCCAGCCGGCGGCGCAGTCCTTCGACCCGGTGGAGATCACCCTGGACGTAGGACAGCCGGCTGGTCACCTGCTGGGCGTGCTCCTGGTCGTCCCAGAGGTCCGGGGCGGCGGCCTGCTCGTTGAGGTCGGCCAGCCGGCGGCGCATCCCGTCGAGGTCGAGCACTGTCTCGACGCTGGTCAGGGTCTGGTCGAGGGCCTTGAGCTCCTCGGCGACGTCAACGGCTGCCACGTGGAAGGAGCGTACGCGACGGGG
>JBOGDY010000608.1:0-1541 GCA_050742955.1 Actinomycetes bacterium
ACCGAGGGCCCGGGTTCGCCCGACTCGCCGGTGGAGCGACGCACGCCGACGTGGACCTGCGCTGAGCGCGGTACCGCAGTTGTCGTGGGCGCAGGTCTGCGCGCGGCGGCTGAAGCGGCACGCACTCGCCGACCCGTCCGCCGGCGCCCGCCCGGCCGACGTGGTCGCCACCATGTGCGGAGCGTACGCACAGGTCATGACCGCCGCCGAGTGGTCCGTGGGGGTACGGATCCTCGATAGCACGCAGGCGGACGTGCGGACCGCGCTGTGGGCGGAGCACAGCTTGGTCAAGACGTTCGGGCCACGGGGCACCGTGCACCTGCTTCCCACGGCACACCTGCCGATGTGGACCGGAGCGCTGTCGGCCCTGCCGCCGTCGACCAACCCGGTCCCGGAGGAGGCGCGGCTGACTCCCGAGCAGACCGACGCGGTGGTCGCAGCGATCGCGACCGCCCTGGCGGATGCCGAGCTGACCGTCGACGAGCTGACGGAGGCGGTCGTCGACCTCGCTGGGTCGTGGGCCGGCGACCCGGTGGTGCCTGCGTGGTACGGCATGTGGCCCCGGTGGCGGCCGGCCATGTACGTGGCGGCGAGCCGGGGAGTGCTGTGCTTCGGCGCGAACCGCGGCCGAACGGTCACCTACACCAACCCGGCGCGTTGGCTACCCGGGCTCCGGCCCGCCGCCGGGTCCACGGCACTGGCCGCCCTGGTCGAGCGGTACCTGCACGCCTACGGCCCCGCCACGCCGGCCCACTTCGCGCAGTGGCTGGCAGTGCCACGGCGATGGGCGACGGAGCTGTTCGAGTCGCTCTCCGCCGGCCTCCGGGCCGTCGACGTCGACGGCACCGCGGCCTGGCTGGCGGCCGGGGACACGTGGACACTTCCCAACCGGCCCACCGGTGTGCGGCTCCTTCCCTACTTCGACGCCTACACCGTGGGCTGCCAGCCACGTGAGCTGCTCTTCCCCGGTCGGGCCGCCCAGCGCGCGCTCTCCGGGGGACAGGCCGGGAACTTCCCGGTGCTGCTCGTCGACGGGGTGGTCGCCGGCGTGTGGCACCAGCGGCGCTCCGGGCGACGGGTCGACATCACCGTGGAACCTCTGCGTCGGCTCACTGCAGCGCACCGGCGTGACCTCGAGGACCAGGTGGAGCGCCTCGGGCACTTCTTCGGTGGAAACGCGCGGATGACCGTCGGCACCGTGACCGTGGGAGGGCACGCCTAGCGTGGCGGACCAGTAGGCGGCGTCTGCCGCAGGGCGCAGTTCCTGCCCGCTGCTGATGCCGGTTTCCCTTTGTGGACAACGGGTTCTGGGGTGGGGGTTGTGTCGGACCCGGCGGTTAGGGTCGTCGCATGAGTCAGGTCGGGACGGTCGCGGAGCACCCGGTGCTGGCCGGTGCCCGTGCCGCGGGCGCCCGGTTGTCGACCGCGTGCCGGGGGGCGGCGTGGCAGCTGGGGGACGCCGATGTCGAGAGCGGGTTGGCGGCCCTGGATGCGCTCGACGCGGCGGCGGCGGCGTTGCGTGCGCGGCTGCTGCGGGAGGC
>JBOGDY010000609.1:0-1538 GCA_050742955.1 Actinomycetes bacterium
CGTCGGTGACGCTGCGGCTCGAGGTGCAGGACCCCGGCTGGCGCGGCACCCCACTGAGCACGACCGTGCGAGTTCTGGCACGGCAGACCTCCTACTCGTTCACCTTCGACGTGTCCGCCTACCAGACGGCCAAGGCCTACCGGGTCGAGTCGACACTGGGCGGGTCGGTGAAGTCCTCCCCGAGGCTCGACCGGACGGCCTGCGCTCCGCCCAGCCAGGTGCCGGAGGTCCCAGCGCCCATCGTCATCCCCCTCACCTTCGTCGCCACGATCATGGCCACCGAGGCCTACCGCCGGTCGCGTCGACGCACCAGCGAGCTTGCCGGAGCCTGACGTGTCCGGACGTGTCGTTGAGCGCAGAGGCGCCACGCCTGGGGGCGGCGCCGCACGCGTGTCCGGCGTGCGACGCGGTTTCGAGCTGCGCAGGTTCGCGGTTCTCGTCCTCGCGATAGGGGCAGCGGCTCCGCTGACGTTTGACACCTACCTCTCTGACTGGCGCTACCAGTCGCCGCTGGCCGAGCTGGCGTTCGTCCCGCTGGTCGGTCTGGTGCTGCTGGCCGCGACGGCCATCCGCTTCCCGTACGTCCGGTCCGCCAAGCTTGCGCTTGTCGACTGGCTGCTGGCCGTCCCCGCTGTTGGCGCCGTCGCCGCCGCCGAGGCCTGGGACCTCGTGCAGCCGGGCAGCTACATCTGGGTCCTGCGCCTTGACGCCCTGACCATCCCGCTGGTGGCCTTCGCCGCCGTCGTCCTGCTCTACGGCGTTCGGTCGCTCGCGGCCTTCTACCCTTCGCTGGTCTTCCTTTGGCTGGCCTGGCCTCTCCCGGTCGCTGCCCTGCTCGAGCTCGTCACCGGCCCGGTCACCGAGCTGACCGGGCGCTCGGTCCAGCAGCTACTGGTGTTCCTGCCCTTTGCAGAGGTCGTCGACCGTCCGGCTGCCGATCTCGTCGTCGACGTCGCGACCCCTGGGCAGCACCTGCTGGTCCAGGTGTCGAGCGCCTGCTCGGGGATCGGCGGCCTGCTGGGTTTCGCGGTCGTCGGCGGCGGGCTGCTCTGCCTGCACGAGGGGCGCCTGCGCAACAAGCTCGGATGGCTGGCGGCCGGGCTGCTGCTCATCTTCGCGTCCAACGTGCTGCGCATCATCGCCCTCGTCCTGGTCGCTGCGACCCTCGGTGAGGCGGCCGCGATGGACGTGTTCCACCCCGTCGCCGGCATGGTCCTTCTGAACCTCGGCGTGTGGGTGATGTGGGTCAGCGCGGAGCGCTTCGGCCTGCGCCGCCGGCCGCTGCGCCCGCAGCCGACCGACAACCCGCTGCACGCGACGACCGAGAAGCAGCCGGGCCGTGAAGGCAAGCTCCTCGTCCGCGTCGCGGCGCTCCTGGTCGTCGCGTGCTCCCTGGGCCTGTTGAACGCGCAGTACGCCGGCGCGGCGCCGGCCTATCGCAACGAATCCATCGCGCAGGTCCGTCCGCTCAGTCAGCAGCTGGACACCGACCAGGCCTTCGGCTACCAGGTGGCCTCGCTCGGCGAGGAGAGCTGGTC
>JBOGDY010000610.1:0-1532 GCA_050742955.1 Actinomycetes bacterium
AGGTAGCGCACCGCACCGACCCGCAGCCCGACCTCCTCCCCAACCTCGCGGCGCACCGCCTGCTCGAGCGACTCGCCCGGCTCGACGAAGCCGGCCAGCGTCGAGAACCGCCCCTTCGGCCACACGGTCTGGCTGCCCAGCAGGAGCCGGTCGTCGGGGCCCACCACCGCCATGATCACCGCGGGGTCCGTGCGCGGGTAGTGCTCGCTGCCGTCCACCGGGCAGCGGCGCAGGTGCCCGGCGGAGACTGGCTCGGTCGCCGTGCCACAGAGGGGGCAGTGGGTGTGCGTCGCGTGCCAGTTGGCCAGTGCGATCGCGTTGACGACCAGGCCGGCGTCCCGGTCGCCGAGCGACTCGCCGACCTCGCGCAGGCTGCGCCACGTGCCGTCGCGATCGGCCTCGTCGATCTCCACGGCGAAGTAGGCGACCTCGTCGTCGTCCACCCCGAGGAACAGCCGCCGCTCGGGCCCCACGTCGGGCAGCACCGCAAGGTCGAGGGCCGGCGGGGTACCGACCACCGGGGCGTGTCCCCGCGAGATCCGCACGACCCGTGTTCCCGGAGCGCCCCAGGCGTCTTCCAACCACGCGTCGTCGGTGCGCCGGTGCGCGGCCCGGTCGACGGCGGCGCGGGACAGCGCGAGGCCGGTGAGCTCGGGGTGGCCGGTCACGGGCGCGGCACGGCCGCGAGGTCGTCCCAGAGGTACGCCGCGGCCTCGGCGCCCTTGAGCAGCATCGGGATCTCGACCTTCTCGTTCGGCGCGTGCCAGCCGTCGTCCGGCAGGCTCACGCCGAGAAAGAAGACCGGCGCCCCCAGCAGGTCCTGGAGGTCGGCCTCGGGACCGGAGCCGCCCTCCCGCGTGTAGAGCACCTCGGTGCCGAACGCCGCGCCCATGGCGCCGGTGACCGCCTGCAGCGCAGGGTGGTCGAGCGGGGTGAGGCAGGGACGCACGCCGTCGCCGTAGAACGTGACGTCCCACTCGATGCCGTCCGGCACGTTGCGGTCGAGCCAGTCGCGGAACTTGGCCTGGATACCGAGTGGGTCCTGGCCGGCGACGAGCCGGAAGGAGACCTTGGCGTGTGCCTCGGACGGCACGATCGTCTTGTGGCCGGCCCCGGTGTAGCCGCCCCAGATGCCGTTCAGCTCGGCGGTCGGGCGGGCCCAGACGTGTTCCAGCGTGGTGTAGCCCTTCTCACCGTGGGCGGTGCTGCTGCGGGCGTCGGCCAGCCAGGTGTCCTCGTCGTAGGGCAGCCTGGCGAACATCGCCCGCTCGGCGTCGGAGACCTCGACCACGCCGTCGTAGAACCCGTCGACGGTGACGTGGCCGTCCTGGTCGTGCAGCGCGCCGAGCACCCGGCACATCTCGGTGAGCGGGTTGCGCACCGCGCCGCCGAAGGAGCCGGAGTGCACGTCGCCGGACGGGCCGCGGAAGTCGACCTGGCCGCCGGTCATGCCGCGCATGCCGGTGCAGACGGTCGGGGTCTCGCGCGACCACATGGCGGTGTCGGAGACGACGACCACGTCGCAGCCGAGC
>JBOGDY010000611.1:0-1528 GCA_050742955.1 Actinomycetes bacterium
CGTTGTCCTCGGTGAAGTCGACCGTGAGGATCTTGAACCGCTTGATCGACTCGGCCTTGGACACTGCCTTGTTCGCGTCGTCGACCGCGGTCTGGATCTCGGCGAGCACCGCCTCGTTCTTGGCCGCCTCGGCGACCGACATCGAGCTGTGGCCGTGCTGCTCGAGCCACGCGGGCAGCGCCTCCTCGTCGAGCGTGACCAGGCAGGCGATGTAGGGCTGCGCGTCGCCGACGACCATGCACTGGCTCACCAGCCGGTGGGCCCGGAGCCGGTCCTCGAGCACCGCGGGCGCCACGTTCTTGCCGCTGGCGGTGACCAGGATCTCCTTCTTGCGCCCGGTGATGCGCAGGAAGCCGTCGCCGTCGAGCTCACCGAGGTCGCCGGTGTGGAACCAGCCGTCCGTGATCGACTCGGTGGTGGCCGACTCGTTCCGGTAGTAGCCGCGGAGCACGTTGAGGCCCTTGACCAGGACCTCCCCGTCGTCGGCGACCCGCACGGTCACGCCCGGAAGCGGCGTGCCGACGGTGCCGATCCGCAGCCGCTCCGGCGTGTTCACGGTGGCCGGCGCGGTGGTCTCTGTCAGCCCGTAGCCCTCGAGGATGGTCACCCCGATGCCGCGGAAGAAGTGGCCCAGCCGGGCGCCCAGGGGTGCCCCGCCCGACACGGCGTACTCGACCTTGCCGCCGAGCGCGGCACGCAGCTTGGAGTAGACGAGCTTGTCGAAGATCGCGTGCTTGGCCCGCAGCCCGAAACCGGCACCGCCGTGGTCGGAGGCCTCGCTGTAGGCGATCGCGGTGTCGGCCGCGGCATGGAAGATCTTGCCCTTGCCGTCGGCCTCGGCCTTGGCGACCGAGGAGTTGTAGACCTTCTCGAACACGCGGGGCACCGACAGGATGAAGGTCGGCTTGAACTCGGCGAGGTCGGTCAGCAGGTTCTTGACGTCGGCGGTGTGGCCCATCCGGGCCCGGGACATCACACAGAGCACCTCGACGAACCGGGCGAAGACGTGCGCCAGCGGCAGGAACAGCAGGGTGCTGGCCTCCGCCGTGCCGACGACCGTGCGCAGCAGGGCCACCGAGTTGGCCGACAGGTCGTAGAAGTTGCTGTGGGTGAGCTCGCACCCCTTGGGTCGGCCAGTGGTTCCCGAGGTGTAGATGATCGTGGCCACGTCGCCCGGCCGCACGGCCTCTCGCCGCTCGGTGATCGCCTCGTCGGGGACCGCCGAACCGCCGCCCGTCAACGAGTCGATCGCGCCGGAGTCGACCACCCAGACGTCGGTCAGCCTGGGCAGCTCGCCCTTGACCTCGGCGACGGTCCCCTCGTGCTCGGTCGTCTCCACGAAGCAGGCCACCGCCTCCGAGTCGGCGAGGATCCACTGGACCTGCTCGGCCGAGGAGGTCTCGTAGATCGGCACGGTGACGGCCCCGGCGTACCAGATCGCGAAGTCGATCAGCGTCCACTCGTAGCGGGTCTTGCACATCAGCCCGACCCGGTCGCCGGCCTCGACCCCGGCCTGCGCGAGGCCCTT
>JBOGDY010000612.1:0-1524 GCA_050742955.1 Actinomycetes bacterium
CGGCGCCGACGACGCCGACGTAGCCCGCCGTTGGGCCCTGGCCAACGACCTCACCCCGCTGCTCGTCGCCGCCTTCGCCAACTCCCCGCTCCGGCTCGGCCGGCCCACCGGGCTCGCCTGCACCCGGGCTCAGGTCTGGGCCCGCATCGACGCCTCCCGCACCTCCCGCCCGGTCGGCGACGACCCGGCCGAGGCGTGGGCGCGCTACGCGCTGGACGCCCGCGTGCTGCTGGTGCGGTCGGCGGAGGGCCCGTGGGTGGCCGCCCCGGGGATCACGTTCCGCGAGTGGGTCGATGGACGTACGCCGTGGGGCAGGCCGACCCACGACGACCTCGCTTACCACCTGACCACGCTGTTCCCGCCGGTCCGCCCCCACGGCTGGCTCGAGCTGCGGGCGGTCGACGCCCTGCCCGACCACCAATGGCCTGTCGCCGCCGCCGTCGTGACCGCCCTCGTCGAGGACCCGGGGGCCGCCGACACCGCCCGGGACGCGGTCGCCGGCCTCGGCCCGGATCACCACGACCGTGCGGCCCGCGACGCCCTGCGCGACCCAGAGCTGCGCGCGGTCGCCGACCGATGCTTCGCGGCGGCCCTCGCCGCGCTGCCACGCCTCGGCGCCACGCCCGGCCTCATCGACCTGGTCGACGGCTACGCCGACCGCTACGTCTCGACCGGCCGGACCCCGGCCGACGACCTGCTCGACCAGTGGCACGCCAGCATCGAGGAGCCCGCATGAGCATGACCGTCACCGACGAGACCGCCCTCAAGCAGCACGTGGCCGACGAGCTCGAGCGGGTGCGGACGCGCAGCCTCGGACTGACCACCGACGTCCTCGACGTCGACGAGCTGCTCGCGCAGCACTCGCGGCTGATGTCCCCGCTGGTGTGGGACCTGGCCCACGTCGGCAACTACGAGGAGCTGTGGCTGCTGCGCGCCGCCGCCGGTGTCGACCCGATGCGGCCAGAGCTCGACGACATCTACGACGCGTTCGAGCACCCGCGTTCGGAGCGGCCGACGTTGCCCCTGCTGCGGCCCGACGAGGCGCGGCACTACATCGGCGCGGTCCGCAGCAAGGTGCTCGACTCCCTCGACACGGTGCGCCTCGACCCTACGAACCCGTTGCTGGACAAGGCCTTCGTCTACGGCATGGTCGTCCAGCACGAGCACCAGCACGACGAGACGATGCTGGCCACTCACCAGCTCCGCCGCGGCGCAGCGGTACTCGACGACACGACGCCCGAGCCGGCCCCGGCCGACGCCGGCCGGCTGCCGGTCGAGGTACTCGTGCCCGCCGGCACCTTCACCATGGGCACGTCGGAGGAGGCCTGGGCCTACGACAACGAGCGCCCCGGCCACGACGTGCACGTCCCGGCCTTCTGGCTGGACACCACGCCGGTGGCGAACCGGGCCTACGTGTCGTTCGTGGAGGCGGGTGGCTACGCGGACCCGCGGTGGTGGACCGAGGCAGGGTGGGACTGGCGGTCCAGGTCGGGCAAGCGGTCGCCGGCGTTCTGGCTGCGTGAA
>JBOGDY010000613.1:0-1516 GCA_050742955.1 Actinomycetes bacterium
CCTCGGGCGTGCCGTAGTGGTCGAGGTGGTCGGGCTCGACGTTCGTGACGATGGCCGCGAACGGCGAGTAGAGCAGGAACGAGCCGTCGCTCTCGTCGGCCTCTGCGACGAACACGTCGCCCGAGCCGTTGTGGGCGTTGGCGCCGGACTCGTTGAGGTTGCCGCCGATGGCGAAGGACGGGTCGGCCCCGCAGTGCTGGATCGCGACGGTCAGCAGCGACGTCGTGGTGGTCTTGCCGTGGGTGCCCGCGACGGCGACCGCGCGCCGCCCAGCCATCACCGAGGCGAGCGCCCCAGCGCGGTGCAACACCCGCAGCCCGCGGTCTTGGGCGCCGACCAGCTCGGGGTTGTCCCGTCGTACGGCCGTGGACACGACGACGGTGTCGGCCTCGCCGAGCTGGTCACGGCGGTGACCGACGTGGACGGTGGCGCCGAGGGCCCGTAGCGCCGTCAGCGTGACCGAGTCCTTGGCGTCGCTGCCGGACACCGACAGGCCGCGGGCCAGCATGATGCGGGCGATGCCGGACATGCCGGCGCCGCCGATGCCGATGAAGTGGACCCGGCCCAGCTGCTCGGCGGGCGGGGGCTGCGCCAGAGCGGCGTTGCTCACCCGGACCCCCCCCTCGGGTCGTGGTCGACGGCGGTGCGCACCAGGTCGGCCAACCGCTCGTCGGCGTCACGCCGGCCGGACCGGGCCGCCGCCGCCCCCATCGCCGCCAACCGGTCCGGTTCGGTGAGGAGCGGGGTCAGCATGGACCGCACCCAGGCGGGCGTGCACGCCGGGTCGTCGACGAGCAGCCCGCCCCCGGCCTCGACCACGGGGCGGGCGATCAGCTCCTGCTCGCCGTTGCCGATCGGCAGCGGCACGTAGGCGGCGGCCAGGCCCACCGCCGCCATCTCGGCGACCGTGTTCGCGCCGGCGCGGCACAGCGCCAGGTCGGCCGCGGCGTAGGCGAGGTCCATCCGCTCGAGATAGGGCACCACGACGTACGGCGGGGAGCCGGCCGGCAGCTCCACCGTCACGGTGTTGGCGTGCCCGGCTGCGTGCAGCACCTGGACGCCGGCGGCGGCCAGGTCGCCGGCCGCGTCGTGCACCACCCGCGACGGCACCATCGGCAGCCCCGCGGCCATGAGGGCGTCGACCGCCACGTCGGCCGGCAGCCAGCGGTCCGAGTCGGCCGGCACCCCGCCGGCGACGCGGTTGGCCAGCGTATCCAGAACGACCGCCCGACCCGCGGCCGGATCGGCCCCGTCCGGCACGACCGAGCTGCCCTCGGGCTCGGCGCGCCACCGGGCGTACTGGGTGACCCGGCCCAGCGCGTAGGCGGCCGCATCGGGGAAGTCGAACACCGGCACGTCCGCCACGTCGGGCGCCGGCGTGATCGTGGTCGGGTGAGGGCCGAACACGCACGCTACGAGTGTCTTGTCGGATGCGGCTGCTCGCGCCGACGCCACCGCGGCGGCCAACTCCGCGGTCGACTGGCGAGGCGCCGGTGCGCAGACGACGAGCACGCTG
>JBOGDY010000614.1:0-1514 GCA_050742955.1 Actinomycetes bacterium
TGCACATGCGGCTGCCCAAGCTGCGCGGGTTCACCAACCCCTTCCGGGTCGAGTTCCAGGTCGTCAACCTCGGTCGGCTCGCCGAGCTCTACCCCGACGGGGGCGAGGTCACCGTCGAGGACCTGGTTGCCAAGGGCGCGGTCCGCAAGGGTCGGCCGGTCAAGGTGCTCGCCAGCGGCGCGGCCGACGTGACGCTGCCGAAGCTCCAGGTCACCGTCAACGCCTTCTCCGCCTCGGCTAAGGACAAGATCGCCGCTGCCGGCGGCTCGGTGACCGAGCTCTAGGCGGCCGCTGGACCGACCGGGCCCGGCCGGACGGCCAGGGAGAGGCCGGCCGGACCCGGCGTACAAGGGATGTCCGCGTCGCGGGCCGGCAGGCCCGCGGGCCCAGGGAGGAACGCCCGCACGGCCGCGTCACACCCGCCGCTGGGCTGTTAGAGTCCCATGGCGGCTCCGGGCGCCTGCTGGGGAACTCCCGGTGCCGTCCACAGGCCGCTCGTCCCACCACCCGCGCCGCGTGGGTGCAGCCGCTGCCAGCCGGCACTACGGAGGATCTCGTGCTCACCGCGTTCGCTCGGGCGTTTCGCACGCCCGACCTGCGCAAGAAGATCCTCTTCACGATGGGGATCATGGCCCTGTTCCGGCTGGGCTCGGTCATCCCGACTCCGGGCGTCGACTACACCGCGGTCCAGGACTGCATCGACAGCAGTGCCGACTCCGGCCTCTACAGCCTGATCAACCTCTTCAGCGGTGGTGCGCTGCTGCAGCTGTCGGTGTTCGCGCTGGGCATCATGCCCTACATCACCGCGAGCATCATCGTGCAGCTGCTGACCGTGGTCATCCCGCGCTTCGAGGCGCTGAAGAAGGAAGGCCAGGCGGGGACGGCCAAGCTCACGCAGTACACCCGCTACCTCACGATGGGCCTGGCCGTCCTGCAGTCCACCGGACTGATCGCGCTGGCCCGCCAGCCCGGCCAGCTGTTCCAGGGCTGCCCCAACGAGATCATCTACGGCGACATCGGCGTGCAGGGCATCATCGTCATGGTGCTCACGATGACGGCCGGCACCGGCGTCATCATGTGGCTCGGCGAGCTGATCACCGACCGTGGCGTCGGCAACGGCATGTCGCTGCTGATCTTCACCTCGGTCGCCGCCGGCTTCCCGTCGTCGCTGTGGCAGATCCGCATCGAGCGCGGCTGGGGGCTGTTCACCGCGGTCGTCGCCTCCGGTCTGGTGATCGTCGCCGCGGTCGTCTTCGTCGAGCAGTCGCAGCGCCGGATCCCGGTGCAGTACGCGAAGCGCATGATCGGGCGGCGGATGTACGGCGGCTCCTCGACGTACATCCCGCTCAAGGTCAACCAGGCCGGCATCATCCCGGTGATCTTCGCGTCGTCGCTGCTCTACCTGCCATCGCTCGCCGTCAACCTGGCCGACCGCAACAACCCGCCCGGGTGGGCCACCTGGTTGCAGCGTTACCTCGTCCAGGGCGACCACCCGATCTACATGCTGACCTACT
>JBOGDY010000615.1:0-1506 GCA_050742955.1 Actinomycetes bacterium
CCGTCGTCACGAGGTGGTTCACGGCCGACTTCGCCGCGTCGCGCCCGGACGTCGTGCAGCGGTGCCGCGCGATGCTGCTGTCCGTCCCGCCGGAGGGCTATGCCGGATGCTGCGAGGCGATCGCGGTCATGGACCTGCGGTCGGACCTGCCGTGCATCACGGCGCCGACCCTCGTTCTGGCAGGGTCCGAAGACCCGGCCACACCCGTCGGGCACGCGGAGACCATCGCGTCGCTCGTTCCCGGCGCGCGGCTCGAGGTGCTCGACGGTGCCGCGCACCTGGCCACAGTCCAGCAACCAGACCAGGCGACCCAACTGCTGCTCGAGCACATCGGAGGCGATGCATGAGCACCGACGACGAGCGCTACGCCGAGGGCATGCGCATCCGGCGCGAGGTCCTCGGACACGACCACGTCGACGGTGCCCAGGCCGCCGCCGACGACTTCACGCGCGACTTCCAGGAGTTCATCACCCGCTATGCGTGGGGGACGGTCTGGGCTCGTGAGGGGATCGGCCGCCGAGAGCGCAGCCTGATCACCCTCGCGCTGCTCGCAGGGCTCGGACGGGACACCGAGCTGCCCCTGCACGTCCGCGGCGCACTGAATAACGGCGTCACGCGCGACGAGATCAAGGAGGTGCTCCTGCACACGGCCGTCTACGCCGGAGTCCCCACCGCCAACACCGCCTTCGCCGTCGCCCGTGAAGCGTTTCGCGATATCGGCGAAGCTCCCACCAGCGGCTAACGCGCGAGGAGGTGCCACCCCACCCACACCCAGCCGAGCGCGAGCGCGAACCGTCCCGACGTCGAGGACCGAATCGCGTCGGCCACATCGCCGACCGGTGCAAGCCCGTATCGGTGCGCCCGCCCCGTCACGTACAGCACCACAGCCACCACGGCCAACACCGCGAACCCTGAGATGGTCAATGCGCGGATGCTCATCGGCGGACCAGGCGGTATCCGACGTACAGCCAGCAGCACCATGCCGCGAACCGCGGCACTGAGGCCTCGGTAAGCGGGTCAAGGAGCATCGAGACCGTCGGGTGGTCGTGGGAGGCGACGTTGTATGCGGGCTGTTGCAGCCAGGCCGCAAGCTCCCAGGCAGTCGCTAGCACGACGACTGTCCCCCACGCCACAGTCGCACGGCGAGCCGGAGGTGGCGTA
Organism: Actinomycetes bacterium; assembly: GCA_050742955.1. Lineage (GTDB taxonomy): Bacteria > Actinomycetota > Actinomycetes > JACCUZ01 > JACCUZ01 > CAWIXB01. The sequence continues at coordinate 1,162 of JBOGDY010000615.1, forward strand.
CTACCTGAGTCGGCCGGCGGGTGATGTGAGCCAGCCAGTACCAGGACGACCACAGAAGGAATGGCGACCGCGACCGTGGCCGCACCGGTCAGTGGCTGGGAGAGCGACGCCCCGCCGGCATACAGGAGCACGCCCACCAGGGCGACCCGTCGTCCGCGTCCATCCGGCCGGCGAGTGGTCACACACTGAGTGTCCTCGCGCGGGACGCATCAGGATATTGCCTGTGAGAGTTCGACCAGGTGGCCGTCGGGGTCTCGCAGGAACGCGCGGATCTCCGCTCCCCAGTCGTGCGGTGGAGTGAGGAAGCTGGCGCCACGGGCGACCAGCGCGTCGTACGTCGCCTGA
>JBOGDY010000616.1:0-1504 GCA_050742955.1 Actinomycetes bacterium
TGGTCTGCTTGCCCAACGACTGGCCGGTCTGACCGCCGAGATAGCTCTGGTAGATCGCCCACCCGAGCGCGGCCAGGTAGGCGAGCCAGCCGAGCACGTCGCTGATGAAGAAGAGGATGCCGGCCACCAGGAACGGCGCGACGTAGTCGATGAGCGCCGACCCCACGCGTAGCGGCCAGTCGGCGTAGGCAGCGCCCCCCGTAGCGGGCGCCCCGTAGCCCTGCGGCGGCTGACCGTAGCCGGGTTGCGGCGGCTGACCGTAGCCGGCCTGCGGCGGCTGACCGTAGCCGGGCTGCGGCTGCTGCTCGAAACCGCCCGGCGGCGGAGGCGGCGGGGGCGTGCCCTCGGCCGGCCGGTTCGGGTCGGACGGCGGGGGCGGCGGGGTCTCGGTCATTGGTTCTCTTCTCCCTCTGTCGGGGGCCCAGGCTAGGGCGCGTCGCCACCGGCGGTGACGAAGTCGATGAGCTCTTCCACCCGCCCGAGCAGCTCGGGCTCGAGGTCGGCGAAGGTCGAGACGGAGGCGAGGATGCGCCGCCAGGCGGCGGGCGGGTCCAGCGGCCAACCTAGTGCCTGGCACACGCCCTCCTTCCAGGGCAGGTGTCGCGGCACGATCGGCCAGGACGGGATGCCCAGGGCCGAGGGCTTCACGGCCTGCCACACATCGACGTACGGGTGCCCGACGACCCGCACGTACGGCGAGGTCACCGCGCCGGCGATGCGCGACTCCTTGCTGCCCGGCACGAGGTGGTCCACGAGTACGCCGAGGCGCCGGCCCGGCCCGGGCCGGAACTCCCGCACGACCGCGGGCAGGTCGTCGACACCACCCAGGTGCTCCACGACGACGCCCTCGACCCGCAGGTCGTCCCCCCAGACCCGCTCGACCAGCTCGGCGTCGTGACGGCCTTCGACGTAGATGCGGCTGTCCAGGGCCACCCGCGCCCGGGCGTCGCGGACCGCGACCGACCCCGACGCGGTCCGGGTGGCTCCTGCCGGGACAGCCACCCGCGGCCGGACCAGCGTCACCGGCGTCCCGTCCAGGAGGAAGCCCGGCCCCAGCGGGAACACCCGGTGGCGGCGGTGGCGGTCCTCGAGCGTGACGGTGGCGCCGCCGGGCGTCTTCTCCCAGCGGACGACGGCCCCGCAGAAGCCGGTGTCGGCCTCCTCGACCACCAGGCCGCGCCGGGCCTCGACCTCGGGCACCTCAGGTGTGCGATGTGGCCGATGCCACTGCCCGGCCAGCACGTCGCCGGGATACCTGTCCACGAGGGACCACCCTGTCGGCTCGGGACCGGTCCTGCCAAGGGACGCGCCGGTCGCGCCGGAAGGTCCGCTGCTCGACGTACACTGGCACTCGGAACGATCGAGTGCCAGACCAGTACCCAGACCTGTCCCGGCGAGCGGAGGTGTGAGCCGAGTTGCTGGAGGACCGCAAGCTCGATGTGCTGCGGGCCATCGTCGAGGACTACGTCTCCACGCAGGAGCCGGTGGGCTCCAAGACGCTCGT